>JAXHTF010000206.1 GCA_034211275.1 Acidobacteriota bacterium | reverse complement strand
CTCCACGCTTCCTTCAGTGTCTTCCTCACGGTCGACACCTTGCGCTTCGCTTCGGTCCCTGTGACCTAGTTCCGGGAGGACTTTCACCTCCAGGTCGATGCCCATGCCGGGCACACATACACTGAGCGCCGGCCCCTCCCGGGAACCGGCGCTCGCTCAAGACTACCCTCGCCCTCGGGATCGAAGCTCCCTAGGCAGCAGCCACGCTGATCAGAGCGGCCAGACCGTCAGCCGCTTCAGGTAACCCCGGCCCTCACTCTCGGTTTCCACTTCCTCATGATCCGCCAGCGCCATGTGAACGATGCGCCGCTCGGCGGGATTGAGGTAGTCGAGCGTCTTCTCCTCGCCGGACTCGGCAACCTCTTCGGCCACCTCCAGCGCGAGCTCCCGCAGCTCCTGCTCGCGGCGCTCCCGGTAACCCTCCGAGTCCACCTGGCAGAAGACCCGCTGCCCGCAGAGAGCGCGAACCAAGATCGGGATCAGAAGCTCGAGCGCGTAGAGGGCCTTACCGTCCTCTTCCAGCAGCATCTCGGCGTCCGGACCACCGAGATCCAGCTCGACCCGGTCGTCCTCGACTTCCACCAAGAAGTCCAGCTCCAAGCCGGTGACCGCAAGAAGCCGATCGACGGCATCCTCGGCGGCATCCAGAAGGTCCATGGACTCATCCACGATTCGACGGCCTCCGCCCTTCTTGCCGCCCCGGTCGTCGCGGCCCCGACCACCTCGGCCGCCTCGACCGCGATCCTCGCGATCCCGGCCCTCTCGGTGCTGATCCTCACGGCCCCGGTCACCACGGTTCCGGTCGTCGCGGCTCCGGTCTTCACCAGAGCGGTCATCCCGAGCTCGATCATCACGGGCTCGATCACTGGCCCGCGAGTCCCGGCTCTGGCCCTTGTCCTGTTCGTCCGAGGCACTGCGGCCGCCCCGACCACCGGAATCCCGAGAACCACTCCGGTCCCCGCCGTCCCGGCCGCTGCGATCTCGACCGTCGCGGCCGCTGCGGTCGCCGCCGGCCCTCTCCTCGCCACCCTGAGCCTTACGCTGAGGGCCACCGCCGGCTTTCGTCGGCGCCTTGTCTCGCCCTCCTCCGGCCGGGGCCTTGGCCTCCTCCTCACCGCTCTCGGCCCCACCCTCGCTGGCTCCAGCACGGGGAATGCGGGTGAAACCGGCGTCTCGGGGGCGCCCAACCGGTATCGGCGGTAGGGCTTCCACCGAGTCGTCGTCCGCCGCCCGCTGGGGCGCTTCCGGATCCACCTCGATGACGATGCGCTTGCGCATGCGCAGGAAGCCGTGCTTCTTCTCGACCTTGCGATAGGCGACCTCGCCGGGGGCCAACCCATACTCGCTGGCGGCGGCGATCACCGCTTGTTCTACGGTCGAACCGGAGAAAAACTTGCGCTTTCTTTGACTCATACCTTTGCCGATCTCTTCTTGCCCTTTCCGCTCTTCTTCGTCTTCGTGCCAGCCGGCTCTGCCTCACCCTCAGCGCCGTCCGCTTCTTCACGCTTTGCCCGCCAAACCTTGTAGGCCTCTTGCTGAAGAATACTGAAGACGTTGTTGGTAAGCCAGTACAGAACCAGACCGGCAGGGAACTTGAGGAAGACGAAGAGAAAGATGAAGGGCATCAGGAGGAATAGCCGGCGCTGCATGGGATCCGTTCCCATGGGCATACGCAGCTGTTGGATGAACTGGGTCGCGAACATCACGATAGGGAGCACATAGTACGGATCCATCAACGACAGATCCTGGATCCACCCGATCCACGGCGCGTGCCGCAGCTCAATGGCGGCACCGAGGAGCTGATAGAAGGCGAAGAACACCGGAATCTGCAGCAATACCGGCAGACAGCCGGCGGCGGGATTCACCTTCTCCGACTTGTAGAGCCCCATGATCTCGTTCTGCATCTCCCGCTGGGCTTCCATGTTGGGCCGGCCCTGGCGGTCTTTGAGCTTGTTCCGGTACTTGGCCCGGATCGCCTGGATCTTGGGGTTGAGGCGCTGCATCTTCTGCGACGACACCATGCTCTGATGGGTCAGGGGCAGCAACAGCAGCTTGATCAGGATGGTCATCAACACGATGGCCCAGCCGTAGTTGGCCACCACGTTGGAGTGGATGTAGTTGAGGGCCACCTGCAGCGGGCGGGCGAGGAAGGAGAACCAGCCGTAATCCACCGACTCCTCGAGACCGTAGGGGAGGGCCGCCAGCTGGCTGTAGACCTTCGCGCCCCAATAACTCTCGCCCTCGATGCGATGGTCGTCGGCCATCACCAACAGGGCCAGCGCCCGGGCCTGCTTCTCCTCCTCCTCGCTCAGGTCGTCCTCGTTCTCCACCACCCGCAGAGACTCGACCCGCGCGCCCTCGCCTCCCAGCAGCACCGGTTCGAAGAGCATCTCGTCGACACCGCTGCTCGGCACCACGGCGGTGAGGAAGTAGCGATCATCAAGGGCCGCCCAGCGGGCCCCGCTCCCGCTCACCGCCTCCAGCTCGCCCTGCTTGCGGCTGTCCAGGCGCTCCAGCTCCTCACCAGCCTTGAACACGCCGCCCCGCCAGAACTGCTGCTGGCTGATCTCGAGCTCGCTGGGGTTGGCGACACCGGGGCCGAAGAAGACGCCCCAGGTCGGCTCCCCCCGATAGCTCACAGAAAAGTCGAAGAGGCCGTCACCGTTGAAGGCGAAGCGCTTGGTGGCCTCGCCCTCGGGGCCGCGGTAGCGCAGCTCGAGGGTGGTCTTCCCCGGCTCCGGCTCGTACCGCTCGACCACGAAGAGGGCGTCGTTGATGGGTAGGGACCGCGCCTCGTCATCCACCAGGGCGAAGGGGTAGGGCCCGGCCTCGCGGTCCCGAACCAGCTCCAGCGGAGAGCCGTCAGCTTCGTCGTGATCCTTCAGCCGGAAGGAGAGAATCTGCCCGCCGCGGTTGCTCACCTCCACCAGGAAGCGATCATTCTCGAAGTGCTCGACCCGCTCCGCCGATGCCATCACCGGCGCCGCCGACATTCCGCCGTCGGTTTCCGAGGAAACCTCCACGGACCCGGAGCGCTCCTCGCCGAAGGAGTCTTCCTGCGCCGGAGGAACCGCTGCCTCCTCGCCGCCGTCCTGGTCCAAGGACCGAGACACCGACGGCTCCTCCGTCGATGCCGGCTGAACCGGTGGCTGTTGGGGCCCAAAGAAGAATGTCCAGGCGAGGACCACCGCCCAGGACAAGAGCACGGCAAAAATCAGACGTCGATTATCCACGGAATCCTAACTTCCTCTGCAGGTCATGCCCTGCTGATCATTGTCTCGGGCCCGGGCCGCCGACACCACCATGCCTTGTATTCCAGGCCGCCACCGGCTCGCCGAGAGCTTTCCCCCGCCGACCTGCCTTGTCTCCCCGAGGTCAAGCAACCTCGCTGCCGCCGCTGGCTCATGGCAAGTCCACGCCGCCGGGGTGAAACGGCTGGCAGCGGGCTAGCCGTGCGAGACTCATGGCGCTGCCCCGCACCACCCCGTGCTCGATCACCGCCAGGCGGAAATACTCGGAACAGGTCGGGGTGAAGCGACACGCCCGGGGCAGCAGTGGCGAGACCCACCGCTTATACCCTTCGAGCATCCGGATGACCAACCAGCGAATCATTCCGCTGACCTCCTCCGCCGGTTCCTCGTCCGACCCGCCGGGCGACTTCCTTCCCCGCGCCGCCGCCGATCTACCTCGGAGAAGAGCCGTAAGAGCTCGCCTCGCAGCGTCGAAAACTCAGCCCCGGCCGCCGCCGGCTTGAGGTGGACCACCAGGTCCGCGTTGGGTAGCTCGGAACGCCCCGGCCAGCGCCGGTAAATCTCTCGCACCCGCCGCTTGAGGAGTTGACGCACGACGGCCTTTCCCACCTTCCGGCTGGCTGTGATGCCGAGCCGCGGGTGGGAGAGGCTGTTGGGAACGTAGTGGAGCGTCGCCAGCGGGCCATGCCGCCGTCGGCCTTGCCGGTAGCAGCGCTGGTAGTCCGGCCGGCGACGAACCTTGTGCTCGCGCCGCAGCCGCTCGTCCGGGAGCGGCGAGGCGCTGTCCATCGGGATCAAACGCTAAGGCGCTTGCGTCCCTTGCGCCGGCGGTTCTTGAGCACCGCGCGACCCTGGCGAGTGCGCATGCGCTCGCGGAATCCGTGCTTCTTCTTGCGGCGCCGATTGTTCGGCTGGAATGTGCGTTTCACGGTTTGTACTTCTCTAGCTGGCCGGCGATCCGCATGCCCGCCGACCTACCGATAGCCCAGCGGTCCGCGAGGACCGAGCTATCTTTGATCGGCTACTGACACGAGGCCTGCGGTGGGGATCGACGCCCCTGACCACCGGCGGTGTTTGAGCCTACCTGCCTTCCTATGGCGCTCTCGGCCTTCGCGGCCTTCACATCATGGGAGCAGGTCTCGAAAGAACGTGCGTAACCCTAGGCCAGTGCCGGCGAGATTCAGGGAACACTTCACCGGACGTGCCACGGGCACAGCAGCTTAAGCTAACCTACGGCCTCTTTCCCTGTCAAGAAACGGTCGGTAGGGGTGGTGTCCTAATGGGCTGTTGGCGGGGCGGGGGTAGGCGATGAGTGACATCGAAGACTTCCCCCTGGTTCTTGTTGAGTGGGTGGACTCTCATTGCTCCCTGGGCTGGGAGACGCTTGAGGGCTTCGCTGATTCGGTCCACACGTGTAAATCCGTCGGGTGGCTGGTTCACCAGGGCGAGGTTTCCACCATCGTGGCTCCCCATACAGCAAACCCCGCGGGGCAACCCACGGGGAATGGACTGATGACGATCCCGACGTCGGCGGTTCGTCGAGTTGTGGGACTGAGAGAGGAGTCGGCGAATGCTACTTCTTCTTAGGCCTCGGCTTGGGCTTCGGCTTATCGGGAGACTGGGTCAGCACGGATCCAGCAAGGCTCTTGATCTCGGCAGCGGTCAGCTTCTTGGGAGCCTTCAGCGCCTTCGCAGCCAGCGATGCCATCTCTTGCGAGGTTTTTTCGTTCGGTGCCATGGTAGAGCCTCCTTGGTTGAGTTGTGGCTACTACCTAGTAGCGAGAAAGGCACCGCCGATGGGTCGCGAGGCGCTCGCGGCAACCCTTCCGCTAGACTTCCCCACAGGGCGCGGCGGCGTGGGGCCGGCGCGTGGGACATGTGGGGAGGTTTTGGTGGCCAACAAAGACACTCGATCAAGGCTATGGCGACTATTCAAGCTCGTTGCAGTGGTGGGTTGGCTGCCGCCGCTAATCTGGTTGATCGACTGGGCTCAAAGGTTTGAATTCGTGGCTAGCTGGATAGGCTTTGCGTGGCCGCACTTGGTCGAGGCGTCAAAGTCCTGGGGGTGGCTGCTGTCCGCCGTTTGGCTGACCCTAGTCGTGATCTGGCCTGATCTGCGAAAGAGTCAGTGGTTGCAGTCACTCAAGGCAAAGGCTTCCGGTCTCAATGCTGATTCTTCACGGGTAGATTTTGAGGTTGTCTGCGACGACAGCCCCGGTTCAGAAGCGGTTTTGCGGGTTGAGAATCGCGGCGATGCCGCTCACTTCTCTGCCATGGCAAGACTGGCATTTGGCGGCTGGCCAGTACCCAACATTCCGGGCGCCACCGACTCCAAGCGTCCCGACAGGTGGCGGCATGGACTCTGGGAGAACTCGCGCTCCTTAGAGGTCAAGATCCCAAAGTTCGGAGCGCATAACCTGGTTCTGGCAAGGTACTCGGTTGACAAGGACGACGAAGGCGCACTCCGTGGACATCTGCATTGGTACTACCTGGAGAATGGTTCCCCACAGTTCCACCCGATGTCCTGGGCAAAGGAGAAGGTGGAGCCTCCCAAGATGATTTTGGCAGTACAGATCACTTGCGAGCCACCGCCCGCCAAGCCCTATGATGCGATTATCCTCATCGAACCCAAGAGCGAAGGCGGCTTGCGCGTGCTAGTTGGGAAGCAAAGCGCCCAGGATCTCACGCCGCCAGCAGATCCGCCATCTTCCAAGGGCTAGCCACAACGCCCGCCTTCATCGCCGGGGTCATGCGCAGGGAGCGATGGAACCGGCAGAAGTTGTAGAAGGCGAAGTGAAGGGCGAAGGCAGCCCGCAGGTTTTCCCACTTCTTGGAGAACGCGCAGGTCAACCGGGTCATCCGCTTCATGTGGGTCCGGATGGTGAGATTGTTCCGCTCGACGTGGCTGGTGCAGATCCGGGCTTCATCGGGCGCGCCGTGAATGGAGCGCTTCTCAATCCCTATTATCGACGCTGGGCTGTACCGGCGCTGGTCTTCCTTGGTAGTGGAGCCGTACTGCTTGATGATCTGCCCGTAGTCGGTGCGGGAGCCGAGGTGGTAGCTCACTGCCTCGGGGTAGGCGTCGAGGCCATCGGTGGACAGCTGGAAGCGGCCGGCGGTGGCCTTGGCCAGCTGCTCACAGAAGACGTCCGCATGCTGGGAGTCACGGGCGCCGAGGCGGTGGGCGAGGATGAGCTTGCTTTCGCGGTCAACCGCGGTCCAGCACCAGGCATCGCCCACGCGGGGATCGTTGATGTTCTTGGCGCGCTTCGTCTTGGCCTTGAGCCCCACGAATCCCCAGATCTCGTCCGCCTGCACATCCTCGACCTCGACACCCACAACCAACCGGTCCAGCAGCTCGGCGCAGCGGTCGCCAACGGTCCGCAGCAGCCGACAGACGGTGTCACGGTGGGTGCCGGTGATTCGCTCGATAGCGCGGATGCTGGAGCCCTCGACCAACAGATTCAACACCAGGATGGCCCGCTCCATCGGGATGCGATGGTTCCCCAGGGGACGGGCGGGACGTTGCGCGAAGGTCGAACCGCACTGCTTGCAGCGGTAGCGCTGGTGTCCGTTCTCGTCCTTGCCCCACTTGATGGACGCACCGCGGCAGGTGCAGAGTGGGTTGGGGTTGTTGGTGGTGGCGGGCATTGGTTGTTGGCCTGACTTGATGATGTGATTGTACGGACAATGTACGGACATGTCAAGCAATGGAGGGAGAAAAGCTCAGAAAATCTTCGCTTGACCGCGTGAGTACATATGCCGTACATTGTCCGTATGCTCAAAAATGACGACTCGACCAAGAATGCCCGCCTGGAATTCCGCCTCTCGACGGAGGAGAAAGCCCTGATTGAGCGCGCCGCCGCAGCGGACGGGCGCTCAACCTCGAATTGGGCTTTGGTGACGTTGATGAAGGCTGCCAAAGAGCAGCTCGGGGAGAAGTAGGGGTATTCGCCTTTCAGGCCTAGACGTAGGCCGATCAGCGCGCTAAGGTAGGGATGCTTGACCAAGCAGCCCAGCCTAGCGGCTGGTTTCGAAGCCCCGGTTACCGCCGGGGCTTTCGTGTATGCAGAGAGAATGAGCCCCAGGTAACCGCCGCAGCCGCTACCCGGGGCTCGGCGGTATCCAGGCCCGCGGCAATTGGAATCGCAGAAGCGACTCCCGCCAGCACCGCGGGCCATCGGAAGGCGTTCGCCTCCCTGGCTTGCTGGACATAGTTCCTCCTACAGCCCTATGCAAGGACTGGTTGAGGCGCTATGCTTGGGACGTCAATCAGAGACATTCCCGGCACAGCGCCGGACACTAGAGCGTGCTCCTGCCAGAGCACGCTCTAACTGTATGGGAATAATTCTAAATCCGACAGGACATAAGCGGCGCGCTCAAAATCCAGAATCGGAAATATTTCGGACGTCCGGATCCTGAAAACGGACATAATCGGACATGGCGCATGTCCGGTGCATGTCCGATCAGATGTGGCGCTAGTTGTCTTCGAGGAAGCTGAGGGCTGAGTCGGCGCTTTCGATGACCCTAGAGGTCACCATTAACAGAACGTCCACAGCGCGAACTTCGGCATCGTAGAAAGCTTCCGGGGCCATCTTGGGATCCAGGGCGCCTAAGCCCCTAAGGTGGGGCTCTAGCAGCGCGAGTGCGGCGTCTCGACTTAGCGAACCGAGGTGCTCTAGGCGGCGAGTTGCCAATTCATGGATTGCGTTTGCTCTCTCGCGGATCTGTCGCACGGTGTGCGCGGAGAACCGCCTTCGCTCGTCCATCTCGTCCATCTCGCCCTCAAGGGCATTGACATACTCCTCTAGATCCCGAGCCCAAACGCCAAATCCTGGGGGTGGATCTGGCGCTTGCGGCGCTACGGATTCTTGCAAGTCCGCCGCCCTCATTCCACGAAGCCGGCGCTCTATTGAATCTGCCTTGAGGGGGTTAGCGAGATCAGCTACTCGGCCGCATGCTGCTGACAAGCGAATGCCAGAATCGCGGGCGAGGGCTTGCGCCTCTTTGAGTAGGGCCGGGTAATCAACGGGCTCCCCGGTGCGGTCATCAATGATGCGGACTGGCAACAGCACCCCCACTGCCCCACAGGAAGGAAGGGTAGGGCGCAGCGGGCCGGGGGTGGGGTCCCCGGCGTCTCGGTGATCAGCCTAGCTGCGCTTTCTGCGGGTGGGATTCTAGCAGGTCAGGTGGGAGGGTTTCGGTAGCCGTGCTCGGTCTCCAGCCGGCGGATTGCTGCGTCCGCTACGTCCTCGAGCCAGCGGCCAACCGAAGGGAAGCCGGCCCGCCGAGCCCAATAGGACCAGCGGGCGGCCTGGTTCCGGCTTCCCTTGACGGTGTAGAAGGCGACCTTCAGCCGGCGATCCCTCATGAAGAGAGCGCGGCTTCGATCTGGTGGGCGATCCCGTCCAGCTCCGAAGCCCAGGACGAGGCGAGGGCCGGCAGCCGCGCCCCTGGGTCATCCTCGTGCAGCCCTTCGCCCTCCGGAGCGATGCTGAGGCGGAGGAAGCCTTCCAGGAACCGGAGATCCCCAACGATGGCTCGCAGCTCAGCCCGGGTGCCTCCCTCCGCCGGGTTCGGCCAATGGGAGCTGTATTCCAGCGTCATGAGGTAGATGAGCTTACCGGCGCGTCTGAACGCGGCGGCGTCTTCTGCTGGCAGCAGGTGAAGGAAGAGCTCCCGGAACGGGGCTTCGGTCCAGGCGTCGGGGTAGGATTGCGGCAGGTCGGTCATGGCTTACTCCATGGTCGGCTCAGGCCTCGACGTCGGCGTCACTCCTTCGTCGGGGCCGCTTTGGTAGGTCTGGAGCGGTGCTCCCGCTCCCTTGCCCGCCAACCTACCGCCGTCCGGTTACCCCGGGAACCACCAACAGAGAGTTAGGACACGACCTCGGTAGGGAGACTAAGACTCCGGCGTGCAGAAAATAGGACCGATCGACGAATGCGGGGGGAAAACTGATGGCGGAGAGGGTGGGATTCGAACCCACGGACCGGTCACCCGGTCAACGGTTTTCGAGACCGCCCCATTCGACCACTCTGGCACCTCTCCGTTGGGATGGGCTGCGGACGGTTCGGCGATGTCCCCTCTTCCAACGGGCCGCGTCTCCGCAGCGCTGCGTTTCAGCAGCACTGCCTTTCAGCAGCACTGGCCTTCAGCAACACCGTGGCGGCAGGTCGCGCCGGCGATGGGGGAATATGGCGGAGAGGGTGGGATTCGAACCCACGGTAGGGGGATACCCTACACACGCTTTCCAAGCGTGCTCCTTAAGCCACTCGGACACCTCTCCGGATTCTTGAACCGTCTTCAATGAGCCTGCCGCGAGCCGTGAGGGCTTTCGCTATTCCTCAGGCCTTGCCGCGCCGCTCCCGCCCCTTGCGCCGCAGTTCGGCGAAGAAGCTCTTGAGCAGCGCCGAAGATTCCTCGGCGAACACCCCTTCCACCACCTCCAGGCGATGGTTGAGGCGCCGGTCCCGCACCAGGTCTCCGAGGGAGCCGCAAAAGCCCGCCTTCGGATCCCGAGCGCCGAAGACCAATCGCTCGACCCGTGCGTTGACCAGAGCACCGGCGCACATGGCGCAGGGCTCCAAGGTCACATACAGGCTGCTGCCGAGGAGTCGCCAGCCCGGAATCCGGGCCGCCGCCTCCGCCAGCGCCAGCATCTCCGCATGGGCTAGCGGGTTGCCGTCGATCTCGCGGCGGTTGTGCCCGCGGCCGATGATCGTGCCATCCAGCACCACCACCGCTCCGACCGGCACTTCTCCGATGCTCGCCGAACGATGGGCCTCGGCAAGGGCTTCAGCCATCCACACCTCGTCGGTGCAGCTCGCTGACTCACTCACCTCCGCCTCCCGGCGGCGAACAAGGACGTCATCATAGTTCAATCAGCCCCGGCGGGTAAACCCGCCCACCCTTTACTTCCCTGACCACAGCACGTACCATCGAGTTTCCGGCAGGAACCGACGAAGGGTTCGGGTCCTGTGCATCGGCGAGTACCGAACCTCGTCAGGCCCGGAAGGGAGCAGCGATAAGGTACATCCGTCGAGTGCCGCAGTCCGCCGGAGCCCTTCGTCGGCTCCTGCCGGAAACCTCGACCCTCTCATAGAAGAACTCGTCTTTCTCAACATCCCCAACTCGAAGGCGAGGGTTGATGGCGAGACCCTGAAGCCCGCCGACCGAACCTTCATTCAGATACCTCTTCCAACCGGCTTCTAGAACCATCATGGCCTACCAGGTCCTCGCCCGCAAATGCCGCCCGCAGGACTTCTCCGGCCTGATCGGCCAGGAGACCATCGTCCAGGCGCTGCGCAACGCCCTCACCGAGGAGCGCATCGCCCAGGCCTATCTCTTCTCCGGAATCCGCGGCGTCGGCAAAACCAGTGCTGCCCGGGTTCTCGCCAAGGCCCTCAACTGCGAGCGCGGCCCCTCCGCCGACCCGTGCAACGAATGTCGCCCCTGCCGCGAGATCACCGCCGGCGCCGACCTCGACGTCCTGGAGGTGGATGCCGCCACCTACTCCAAGGTCGAACAGGTGCGAGAGCTCACCGAGAGCCTCCGCTACGGACCTGCCCGGGACCGCTATAAAGTCGTCATCCTCGACGAGGTTCACCGTCTTTCCCGCCAGGCTTTCGACGCCCTCCTCAAGATCATCGAAGAGCCGCCGGAGCATCTGGTCTTCATCTTCGCTACCACCGAGATCGAGGCCGTCCCTGCCACCATCCTTTCCCGCTGCCAAGAGTTCAACTTCCGGCGGGTACCTTCGGCGGTGCTCGCCGAGCACCTGGCGAATATCACCGCCCAAGAAGAGATCCAGGCTAGCGACGCAGCGCTTCGGCTCATCGCCCGCGCCGGCGAGGGCAGCGTCCGGGACTCCGTTGCCCTTCTCGATCAGCTCGCCACCTTCGGCGCCGGAACCATCTCCGACGAAGATGCGGTGCGCCTCCTGGGCGGCCTCGATCTGGCGATGTTCTTCGATCTGCTGGCGGCGATGCTCGACGGCGACGCCGCCCAAGTCTCCGCCCGGGTTCGGGAGGTGGAGCAGGAAGGTCGCGACCCCCGCCACGTCCACGCCCAATTCCTCGCCTACTGCCGCGACGCCCTGCACCTGGCCCTGGGCGGCGACCCGGAGCAGCTGGAGCTGCCAGAGGAGGACGCCCTCCGCCTGGCCGTCCTCTGTCGCGGCGTCGCCTACGAGAATCTTCTGCGCCTGACCCACCAGCTGCTCTCCAGCGAGGCTTCCGTGCGGCGCAGCGAGGCGGGCATCCTGGCCCTCGAAATCGCCTGGCTGCGGGCCGCCGAGCTACCTAAGCTGACCCGCGTCGAGGAACTCCTCGGCGGCGGAGCTCGCCAGGCCCCATCTCCCCGGGGCGGATCCAGTGATCCCTCCGGCTCCGGCAGCTCCTCGGGCTCCGGTGGCCTTTCCGGCTCCGGCTCTTCCTCCCGATCCTCCGCTGCCTCACCGAGCCGAGAGGCCCCAGCCAGCGGAAAGACCCAAACCAACGGGAAGGCCCCAGCCAACGGGAAGGCCCCGGCCAACGAAAAAGCCAGCGCCCGGC
>JAXHTF010000205.1 GCA_034211275.1 Acidobacteriota bacterium | reverse complement strand
ATAAAATATTATAGAATTCGATAAAATACTTTTAGGTGTGATTTTTTAGGGTGCATCTCATATCCGGCCAACGGGTCGACGTGGTCTTCGACCCGTTGGCCGGCGCTACCGAAGAGGCTCCAATCCTCGACCTTGATCACCAGATAGGCGAGCACCGCCAGCACGACGGTGACGAAGATTCCGACTTTGATCACGTTGGACATAGAGAGTCTCCCGGAACCGGCGAGGCGCCGGCGGCGATTCGATGCGAAATGCGGGACGAAATGGGGGCCGTCGGGCCGTGGCCGGTGTTCATGCGGTGAGGGGCCCCTCGGCTCGGCCTTCGATGAATTGTTGCACCCGTCCATCGTCGAGACGGCGGAACTCTTCCGGCGGCGCCTCGGCGATGATCCGGCCCTGGTGGATCATCGCCACCCGGTCGGCGATGCGGAAGGCGCTGACCATGTCGTGGGTGATGGTGATGGTGGTGGTCTGGAGCGTGCGCTGGAGGTCGAGGATGACATCGTCGATGGCCGCCGTCATCACCGGGTCGAGGCCGCTGGTGGGCTCGTCGAAGAGCAGGATCTCCGGCTCCAGAGCGATGGCCCGGGCGAAGCCCACCCGCCGCCGCATGCCGCCGGAGAGCTCCGACGGAAGCTTCGAGCCGGCCCCTTCGAGGTTGACCAGCCGCAGGCATTCGTCCACCCGCTGGTCGATCTCCTGGCGGGAGAAGCGGCGGGCGCGCTGCAGCGGGAAGCCGATATTGGCGCGCACGTTCATGGAGTCGAAGAGGGCGCCTTCCTGGAAGGCCATGCCGAAGCGCCGGCGGAAGTCGGTGATCTGGCGGTAGCCGAGGGTGCTGAGATCGATGCCGTCCACCTCGACGGAGCCGGAGTCGGGGCGCATCAGGCCGATGATGTGCTTGAGCAGCACGCTCTTGCCGACGCCGGAAGCGCCGATGATCACCAGCGACTCGCCCTCGTAGACCTCCAGATCGAGGCCGTCCAGGATCACCTTGGGGCCGAAGCTCTTGGAGACGTCCTGCAGGCGGATCTTGAGCGTCTCGGCACCTTCGGATGCCGGATGGCCTTCGGATGCCGGATGGGGCTCATCCGAGGGGCGGGCGTTGCCGGGATCTTGTTCTTGGGTGGAGGTCATGGCAGGACGGGTCCGCTTCAGAACAGGATTTTGGTGAGGAAGAAGTCGACGATGAGCACGGAGATGCTCGCCAGCACCACCGCCTGGGTCGTGGAGCGGCCGACGCCGGCGGCGCCGCCGGTGGTGTAGAAGCCCTTCTGACAGCCGATGACCGAGATCAGGAGCCCGAAGACCGCGGCTTTGATCAGGCCCGACATGAGGTCGTTCATCTCCATGTATTGAAAGCTGTTGGAGATGTAGGTGACGGGATTCGAGCCCATCATCACCACCGACACCAGGTAGCCGCCGACGATCCCCAGGCCGTCCGCTAGGATGATCAGCATGGGCAGCATCAGCACCGTGGCCCATACCCGCGGCACCACCAGGTAGTGGATGGGGTCGGTGGCCAGCACTTCCAGGGCGTCGATCTGCTCGGTGACCCGCATGGTGCCCAGCTCGGCGCCCATGGCGGAGCCGCAGCGGCCGGCGATCATCAGCGCTCCCAGCACCGGCGCCAGCTCGCGCACCATGGACAGCGCCACCAGCGAGCCGACGTAGCCCTCGGCGCTGAAGCGCACCAGCACCCGGAAGCTCTGCAACGCCATCACCATGCCGGTGAACATGGCGGTGAGCAGGACCACCGGTACCGACTGCACCCCCACTCGCACCATCTGGGTGAGCAGCTGGCGCCAGTCGTAGGGCGGCCGAGGGGTCCAGACCAACACCCGCCACAGGAGGGTGGCGAAGCGGCCCATTTCGATGAAGAAGTGATTCGACCAGTTGCGTGCGGCGTGAACGGGGGCGGCGAGATCCATGGCGCGTTAGCCTACCAGGGTTGGCTTCGAAATGGTGCCCCTAGGAGCTTGCTGAAAAACCCGCGTCGCGCTCCGAGCGGCTCTTTTCGGCCGAATCTTCGTTGTCGAACCTCGACGATTCCCGAATCGCCTGCGGTTCTCCGCCTCGATTCTGCTCGAAAATTTCACGCTCTCGCTTGCGACTGACTTTTTCAGCAAGCTCCTGGAATAGGCTATCCTCCTTCTCCATGTACGACCCGACGAGCGCCTCCTCACCGCGGGCGGCGGAGCTCCAGCGACGGCGGGAAGGAGTCTTCCTGGTCCTCACCGGCCTGTTCATCGGCTCCATGACCATGCTCAACATCCTGGGGGTGACCCGCTTCTTGGATCTCAGCTTCGAGATCTTCGGTCGCACCGTGCCGGTACCCCTGGCGGTGGGAGTTCTGCCCTATCCGCTGACCTTCCTGTGCACCGACTTCGTGTCCGAGATCTATGGCCGCCGCCGAGCCAACGCCATGGTGTGGGTGGGATTGTTGGTCAACCTGTGGCTGGTCTTCATCGTCTGGGTCGGCGGGCTGCTACCGGGTTTCGACCAGGCGGTGCCCGACGCCGCCGGGCGGCTACCGGTCTTCTTCGAGGTACGGACCCTAACCTTGGGAGCGGTGGCGGCGTCGATGATCGCCTACCTGGCAGCCCAGCTTTGCGATGTTCACGTCTTTCACTTCTGGAAGCGGCTGACCCGGGGCCGGCATCTCTGGCTGCGCAACAACGGCTCCACCATGGTCAGCCAATTCGTCGATAGCTTCGCGGTGATCACCATCACCCACTTCTATGCCGGGGCGCTGCCGGTGGACGGCCAGCAGGCCATCTGGCCTCAGCTCTGGGTCTTCATTCTCACCGGCTACGTCTTCAAGGTGCTGGCGGCAGGGGTGGATACGGTGCCGTTCTATTTCGGCACCGCCTGGCTGCGCCGTTTCCTCGAGATCGAGGACGAGATCCCCGTCGGAGCCAAGGCTGTCAGGGGGGCTCCAGAGGAGACTTCGGAGACCTCGGGGGGTTCTTCCGGGGAGATTTCCTGACGGTAGCGACAATCCTTGTCACCTACCCCCGGGGTGGGGTTGCCGAAGATTGTCAGCTTCGTCAGGAGGATCTTGGGGCGAAGGCGCGAAAGGCCCTAGATACAGGGATTCTCTCGATTCTCAGAAGGTTGGCACGGCGCTTGCTCTAGTAGTTCCGTGAGTTCGGCCCGCAGGCGCGAGACAGCGGCAACCGGGCATGAGCTTTCGCCGCGACGGTGGCAAAACTTGGGGGGGCTGCTCCCGTCGCGGCGATCTGACACTTCGGTGTCTGGCCATTGGTCGGGCCATCGTCTTGTCAGAGGCCGTCAGCGCGATTGTCGCAGACTGCGGCCAGGAAGCGATCTCGGAATGCCGAGGTCGCTTTTTTTTGTGCGCTGAAGGCGCTTCCGCGGGCATCGGTCCTTCCTCGAGAAAGCGCACACGAAAAAGGGGCCCGCCGGATGGCGAGGCCCCAGACTCCGCAAGCTGCTGGTTGCAGAGAACCCGCGACTCGGCGAGAGGGTTCCTTACGGGTAGTCGTCCAGCTCCTGGAACGGCAGACCGCAGGGGTAGAAGAGGTTGAACACCGGCTGCTCGATGAGCTCGGCGAAGCGCAGAAGCTGCGGTCCGATCTGCTCCAGGGCCGAGTCTCCGCTCTCGATCTTCTCGTACTCTTCCTGGGAGATCTCCAGATGGTCGGCCATGGCCTCGGTGGTCAGCTCATGGCGTTCCCGATGCTTGGTGACGAGCGAGCCGCACTCGCCCTCCTTGGCATCCTCGGAGCGTCCGGTCTCGCTCAGCAGGCGAGCCGTAGGAGTCTCCAGCTTGATGGCGATCTGCGCTAGCAGGGGGCCCCACTCTTCCGCCTCTGATTCTCCCGCTTCCATGGCCTCGTAGTGCTCCTGAGAGACCTTCAGGTGGGAGGCCGTGTCTTCGACGGAAACCCCCTTCTTCTCGCGTTCCTTCTTCAGAACGTCACCCAACTTCATGCTGCCCTCCGATCATTGCTGAATCGCAGTCGATAAAAATTCAAACCTGTGCGGCCGAACCATTCGGGGATCGTGCCAGGGACGGACGCCGATACTTAAACATGAAAGGTCGTTAGTGTGTCAAGTCCGAGCTGAATCTCCAACAGCCCGTGGCAAAAGTCAGACGCCAGCGAGAGCGAGCAATTTTTCGCCGAATCAAGGCCGGAAAACCGCAGGCGATGCGGGTATCGGCGAGGTTTTCGAACGAAGATTCGGCGGAAAAGGACCGCTCGCAGCGCGGCTCGACTTTTACCATGGGCTGCCAAGCTCTGCCCCGAGGGCCTCGCACACCTGGGGCAGCAGTGTCTCCGCCTGGGCGTCGAGGCTGGTGAGGCGGTTCATCCGCACCGTCGCGGAGGGGTCGATGGAGTACATGGGGGTCTTCCACAAAATGCCCGAGCGCAGCGCCATCTCGGTGACGCCGACGGAGAAGGAGGTGCCGACGAAGAGTACCAACGCCATGCGCTCGAGGGCTTGCTGCACGCGGGAGAATTGGTAGTCGCTGTGCCCCTGGTAGTACTCGTCGAACCACAGCACGTGCTGGCGCAGAACGTCGCCGCATTGGGGGCAACGGGGCAGGTGCTCGGCGGCGGGCTTCTCCAAGAACGGGCCGAGGTCGATCTCCGAACGGGGGATGGAGCCCCCCGGGGCGCCCAGCCGGCAGCCGTCGGTGGCGCACCGCACGCGGTCGGCGGTGCCGTGAACCTTGACCAGGCGCTGGGAGCCGGCGTCCTCGTGCAGGGTGTCGATGTTCTGGGTCACCAGCAGAAAATCCCCGCCCCGGGCCACCTGCCAGCGCTCCAAGGCCGCCAGGGCGCGGTGGGCATCGTTGGGCTCGGCTCCTAGAACCCGCTCGAAGCGGCTCAGATACCAGCGCCAGGAACCCACCGGATCCTCCCGGAAGTAGGCATAGGTGCCGAGCTCGGTGACGTCCCGCTTCCAGATGGCCCCGGGGTCGTCGCCGCGGAAGGTGGGGATGCCGCTGGCGACGCTGACGCCAGCGCCGGTGACCACCAGCAGGAGGCCGGAACCCACCTCTTCGAAGGCCCGGTGGAGAATGTCGACGGCTTCGCTCACGGGTCCCAGAGGATACCACGGTGCTCGGGCTCCCTTCGCCAGGACGGTAGACTGCCTTCGGCGCCCTCAGCAAGGCGGTTCAGTGCTACCATGCGAGCGACCCGAAGACGGCACAAACAGGGCCTCCCCGGCACGTAACGATGGACCGACGAGAAGACGAAGCAGCGACGGAAAGAGAGCTCTCTGAGCAGGAGATCTCGTACCTCAAGTTGCTCGAGAGCCTGCAGACCGCGGCAGCCCACGGCGCCTCGGATCAAGGTGTGGTGCAGCGTATCGCCGCCTGGATCGAGGCCGAGTCGGTGCTCAACTTCATCTGCTTGAACCAGCGCTGGTTCGACGATTGGGAGATCAAAGAAGCGCTCCTGCGCAACGATCACACCCCGCAGGAGCACCGGCAGGAGCTGGAAAAGCAGATCGCCATCTTCGATCTGATGCGGGAGATGGACTCTCCCCACATCTCCGCCGAGGAGCGGCAGGAGATTCAGGAGGATGTGCGCCAGCTCTTCCGCACCCTCGACGGTCACGATCGGACGGTGGTGCGGGAGCGGGCCTACAGCCTGTCTTCCTCCCGCGCCAAGCCGGGGGCACCGAAAGCGGAGGCGCCGCCGCCGGTCCCCGAGCCGCCGCCGGAGGTTTCGGCAGAGCAGGATCTCCAGGCTCTCTTCGAAGGCCAGGAGGAGCCCGAGGCGCCGGCCGCCGAGGCGGCTCCTCCGACGACCCCGACCGCGGAGTCGGTGGAGCCGGAGACCGACGTTGCGCCGCCGGTGGTGGAGGAGCCCGCCGCCGCGGAGCCGGCCCCTGTGGAGGAGCCGACGGACGCTCTTCCGGAGATGGATCCGGAGATCGCCTCCCTCTTCGCTCCCCTCACCGGCGAGATGCCGCTGCCGGAGCTGCCGGAGCCCCATCCTTCGGCGCCCTCGGAAGAGGAACCTTCGGAAGAAGAGCTGCGGCTGGAAGCACCCGTTGCGGAAGAGCCTGTTGCCGAAGAACCCGTTGCCGAAGAGCCCACGCCGCAACCCCCTGCCGCCGAGGAAGCGCCGCCGGAGGAGGACGAGGAAGCGGCTCCGGCGGATCTCGCCACCCGCGAACGGGAGCTCCAGCTGGCGGCCACCAGCGACGATCACGATCTTCTGCGGGTGTTGTCGGGAGAGCTGGACGAAGAGGTGCAGCTGGCGCTGCTCTCCAACCCGGCGCTGCCGGACAATCTGGCGGCGGGGGTGGCCCGGCGGGCGGGGCCGCGGGTGGCCCAGGCCATCTACCGCGACAAGCGCCTCTTCCGCCGGCCGCTGGTGCGGCGGGCGCTGCTCCAATGTCCGTCGGCACCGGCGGCGGCGCAGCTGGAGATCGTCGGTACCATCGGCCAGCTGGGGGATCTGCTCACCGTGCTCTCCAGCCCCAGGGTGCGCCATCTGGAGGTCAAATCCAAGGCTCGGTCGAGCCTCCAGACCCGCTTCCGGGCCATGGGCGGCGGTGAGAAGGTGGCGGCGGTGCGGCGCCACGGCCGACCGTTGCTCAAACAGCTGTGGAGCGACTTCTTCCGCGACGAGGCCCTGGTGCTGCGCTGCCTCGAGGGCCGCCAGCTGGACTCCGCCACGGTGCTGGAGATCGCTCGCAGCAAGATCGCCCCCCGCCGGGCCCTGGAGGCCATCGGCAAGACCTCCGCCTGGACCTCCCAATATCCGGTGCGATTGGCTCTGGTGCAGAATCCCAAGACCCCGCGGCAGGTGGCGGCACGGCTGGTTTCGACCTTGTCACCGGCGGACCGCAAGGCCATCAAGCGCAATCCGGCGGTGGCGCAGGCGGTGAGACAGCGGGCGTGAGGGAGCCCTCCGAGTCCAGCCCCGCCGAGGCCCAGCCCGTCGAGGTCCAGCCAGCCGAGTCCCGTGGCGCAGAACCTCACGCCGAGCAACCCCCCGCCGAGGCTTCCGGCGGGGGAGGGAGCCGCGCCGCCGTGGTGGCGGCGGGCATCTTCTCCAGCCGCATCGTCGGCTTCGTGCGCGAGCGGGTCATCGCCCACTTCTTTGGCGGCAGCGCCTTCACCGACGTTTTCACCACGGCCTTTCGGGGCCCCAACGTGCTCCAGGTCCTGTTCGGCGAGCAAACCCTTTCGGCGGCCTTCATCCCCATCTACGCCCGCATGGTGGAGCAGGGGCGGGAGGAGGAAGCGGGGCGCTTCGCCGGGGCCGTCTTCGGGCTGTTGTTGGCTCTGGCGGCGGCCCTCAGCGTCGCCGGGATCCTCCTGGCGCGGCCCATCGTAGCCATCTTCGCCACCGGCTATCTCAACGACGCGGCGCAGGTGGCGGCGGGAACCATGGAGGTGAATCGGTTCGAGCTGTCGGTGCGGGCGGTGCGCTGGATCTTCCCCATGACCGGCCTGCTGATGCTCAGCGCCTGGTGCCTGGGGGTGCTCAACAGCCACCGCCGCTTCTTCCTGTCGTATTTCGCGCCGGTGCTGTGGAACGTCTCCATCATCGCCACCCTGGGCACTGCTGGTGCCCTTTGGCTGGGGCCCACCGCCGGCATCGACGCCGCCTCCCGGGTGCTGCTGGTCACCTGCGCCGGCGCCCTGGTGGGGGGGCTGCTCCAATTCCTCGTCCAGCTGCCCCTGGCCTTGCGGCTGCTCACCGGCCTGCGCATCTCGGTGTCGACCCGGGTGGCGGGGGTGCGGGAGTCTCTACGCGCCTTCGGGCCCGTGTTGGCGGGGCGCGGGGTGGTGCAGCTCTCCCTCTATCTGGACCACTTCTTGGCTTCCTTTCTCGCCGTCGGCGCCATCTCCGCCATTCGCTGGGGCTCCTTTCTCTACGCCCTGCCGGTGAGCCTCTTCGGTATCTCGGTGGCAGCGGCGGAGCTGCCGGAGCTAGCCCGGGTCGCCGACGGCCCGGCGGACCGGCTGCTCCAGCGCACCCGCCGCTCCCTGCGGCAGATGTCCTTCCTGGTCTTGCCGACGGCGGTGGGATATCTAATCTTCGGCTATCTGGTGACGGGGCTGCTGTACCGCAGCGGCGAGTTCTCGGTCACCGACCAATGGCTGGTCTACCTGGTGCTGGCGGCCTACAGCCTGGGCTTGCCGGCGAGCACTGCCTCCCGGCTGCTGCAGAATCTCTTCTACGCCCTCGGCGACACCCGCTCGCCGGCCAAGGTGGCGGCGCTGCGGGTCGCCGTCGGCAGCGCCATCGGCGCCGGGTTGATGCTCTGGCTGGATCACTTTACGGTCTCGGACACGGTGGGGCAGGTGGTGTCCTCCGGAGGGCTGGGGCCGGACGTGCTCTTCCTCGGCGCAGTGGGGCTGGCGGTGGGCTCGGCGGTGGGGTCGTGGGTGGAGCTGGTGAGCTTACGCCGGGTGCTGGCGACGCGCCTGCCGGCACCGCCGCCGGTGGCGCCACCGGGGCGCTTTCTTCTGCTGGCCCTGGCTGCCGGCGTGCCGGCGGTGCTGCTGTGGCTGGTCCTGCCGGCCTGGCACGTAGCCTTCCAGGCGATGCTGGTGCTGGCGGTCTACGCCGCCCTCTACCTCGGCGCCGCGGCGGCCTTCCGGCTACCGGAGCTCGAATCCTGGTGGTCTTTGCTGCGCCGCCGACGGCGCAAGGCCTCCGGAGACAGCAAACACTGAGGAACCCAGGGTTTTTCTCCCCGGGCGGAGGTGGTGGAGTTCCTGTCCCTGCTTCTTTGGGTGGCGCGCTGCAATAGCCTCGTCGTCATTCCCGCGAAGGCGGGAATCCACGCGGTGGTGAGTCGTGAGGGTGGCCTGCTTTGAGCTATCGCTTCTGGAAGGTCTGCCTGGATCGTCGGCGCGGTCTCCCCAGCAAGGTGTGGACTCCCGCCTTCGCGGGAGTGACGGGGGTGGATTTGGAGACCGTAGGAGCAGGTAGGAGGCTGCGTCGATGAGGCACCCCCGCCCCGGGATCAATCCCGGGGCTAAGTAGGCACCGCCGGATGAATCCGGCTCCCTGAGGAAAATCCTGCCGAGCTGGAGCTCCGAAGCCGGCAGAGCCGGCGGAACTTGAGTAGCCTGGGGATTGGATCCCCGGGCGGGGATGGTGGAATCGCCGTCGTTGGCTACTGGGATCGCAACCTTCCCACCCGCCCTGAATCAAAATCAACCCCGATGTCGTAGTCTTGGGCATTATGGAAACCGACATCACCACTCTCGAGACCCTGCTCAGCCTCTCCCTCGGGCTGGGGCTTGCGGCGGCCTGTGGCTTCCGCATCTTCGTGCCCCTGCTGATGATGAGCATCGCTAGCCTGTCCGGATATCTGGAGCTGATGGACAGCTTCGCCTGGATCGGCACCTGGCCGGCGCTCACCGTCCTCGCCATCGCCACGCTGCTGGAGATCGGTGCCTACTACCTGCCCTGGTTGGACAACTTCCTCGACACCCTGGGGGCTCCCGCCGCCGTGGTCGCCGGGACCATCGTCACCGCTTCGGCGGTGGTGGGCATGGATCCCATGCTCAAGTGGAGCCTGGCGGTGATCGCCGGCGGCGGTGCCGCCGGGGCAGTGCACACCGGGCTGGCGGCCGTACGGGGCCTGTCCTCCGCCGCCACCGGCGGGCTGGCCAATCCGCTGATCTCCACCGCCGAGGCCGGCGGCTCCATCAGCTTCGCCATCCTGTCGCTACTGCTGCCCTTCGTCGGGCTGGCGCTCTTCGTCGCCCTGGTGAGCCTCGCCCTCGCCGCCGTGCGCCGCTGGCGCAGCCGGCAGCGTCAACAACCCCCGGTGCGGCCGACGGCGGTGGCGACCTGACGGGCTCCTAGAGACCCCGAAGAAAAGCCTCCAGCGCCGGCGCCTCGGGCTCCAAGTCCCGAGCCCGGCTGGGGCGTTTCAGGCATTCCTTCAGTCGCTCCGGCAGGGGAATCTCTGCCTTGACCAGGGGTTCTACGGTCTCGCCGAATTTGGCCGGATGGGCGGTGGCCAGGAGGATGGCGGGTTCGTCTCGGGGCACTCTTCCTTGGCTCCGCAGCTCTTCCAGCCCCGCCCAGCCCACCGCCGTGTGGGGATCCAGGAGGTAACCGGTGGTCTGGTGGACCCGCCGGATGGTCTCCCGGGTCTCTTCGTCGGTGACCCGCGCCCCGCGCAGGTCTCGGAGGATGGCGTCCCGATCCCCGTCATAGAGCCACAGGATGCGGTCGAAGTTGGAGGGGTTGCCCACGTCCATGGCGTTGGACAGGGTGGCCTGGGACGGGCGCGGGCGGAAGATTCCTTCCTCCAGGTACTCGGGGACCACGTCGTTGACGTTGGTGGCGGCGACGAAGGCGCCCGCCTCGACTCCCATGCGCTGGGCCAGCAGGCCGGCGGTGAGGTTGCCGAAATTGCCGCTGGGGACGACGAAGACGGGCGGTTCGGGGCTGTCGGTGCGGCCCTCAAGCTGGCCGGCAAGCTGGCGGAGGAGCTGGGCCGCGCCGTGGGCGTAGTAGAAGCTTTGGGGCAGTAGCCGGCCGAGATTGATGGAGTTGGCGGAGGTCAGGCGCAGCTGGCGGCTGAGCTCGGTGTCGGCGAAGGCCGCTTTGACCATCCGCTGGCAGTCGTCGAAGGTTCCCGACACCGCCAGGGCATGGACATTCTCCCCCAGGGTGGTGAATTGACACTCTTGCACGCGGCTCACCTTGCCCTTGGGGTAGAGCACCACGACTCGGGTCCCCGGAACTCCCAAAAAGGCCTGGGCCACGGCGCTGCCGGTATCGCCGGAGGTGGCCACCAGCACCGTCAGCGGCTCGGAGCTTGCCTCACCCTGGAGATGAGCGAAGAGCCGCGCCATGGTGCGGGCTCCGACATCCTTGAAGGCGAGGGTGGGGCCGTGGAAGAGCTCCAGGATGTAGGTGGCTTCCGCCACCGGCACCAGCGGCACCGGGAAGTCCAGGGCGTCGTCCACCAGCGACTCCACCACTTCCTTCGGCAGGTCCGGCAGCAGCGGCGGCGCCAGACGGCGGGCGGTGGTGGAGAGTGGAGCGTCCGCGGCCACCTCTCCGAGCTGGGGCCAGCGGGGCAGGCTCTCGGGCAGGTAGAGGCCGCCGTCCGGTGCCAAGGAGCGGAAGAGGGCAGTGCGCAGATCCACCGCCGGGGCTTTGCCGCCGGTGCTCAGGTAGCGCATGGTTCTTCTCCCCGGGCCAGCACGCGAGCGCCCGGGGCGCCCACGGGGGTGACCAAGGTGTCTCCTTCGACGCCGTGGGGCTCCAGCGCCCGGGCCATGGCGTCAGCGATCTGCCGGGCTCGCCGTCGGCCGCGGCAGAGGGCGAAGAGGGTGGGGCCGGAGCCGGAGAGGCCCGCTCCCAGGGCGCCGTGGTCGAGGGCCGCCTGCCGCAGGTCGGCGAAGCCGGGGACATTGCCGGCGCGTAGGGGCTCGGCGATGGCGTCCTCCAGGGCACTGGCGAGGAGCTCGTCGTCGTCGCGGAAGAGGCCCGCGGTAAGAGCCGCCGTATTGCCCCATTGAACCACCGCCGCCGCCAGCGGCACCCGGTCTCCCAGCAGCGCCCGGGCGGCGCCGGTCTCCACCGCCACGTGGGGATGGAGGAGAGCGCAGAAGAGGTCGTCGGCCACCGGCAGAGGGTCCACCCGCGGGTTGGCACCGCCGGCGCCGCGGACCAAAACGAAGCCGCCGTAAAGGGACGGGGCGGCGTTGTCACCGTGGGCCGAGCCGCAGGCGCTGCGCTCCGCCTCCAGCACACAGCGCAGCAGGTCTTCCTGAGACCGGTCTAGGCGGAGCAGGGCGTTGGCCGCGGTGACCGCCGCCACCGCGCTGGCGGCGCTGGAGCCGAGACCGCTGGCCAAGGGCATGCCCTTGTGCAG
>JAXHTF010000204.1 GCA_034211275.1 Acidobacteriota bacterium | reverse complement strand
CTCGGATCCCGCTCCCTCGCCACACTGGTAGGGGCCTTCGGGCCGCGGGGGATGAACCGGGCGGGAGTGGAATCGCCGAGCTCCACGAATTCGTTCATCTGGGGGGTACCACTCCAGATCCCCCTGTTGAATCTGTCCGATCCGGAGCCGGCTGGAAGCCGGCTTCTGGTTGCTGAGCGAAAGGCCGTCATTTCGGGGTGCTCGGGAGTCGGGTCCCCGGGATCATCCGAGGCGGTAGAATTCGCTCGGACCTTTTCACCATGAAGACCGCCTCCACAGAAAGCCAAGGGCTAAGCCAGCCCATCCTCCGTGCTCTGAGTCTCTTCCTCCTCATCGCTGCGGCTGTTTGGGTGTACTGGCCGGCGTTGGACTTCGGCACCGTCAACTTCGACGATCCCGACTACTTGGAAGACAACCCGGTGGTGCTTGAGGGGCTCACCGTCGAGGGGCTTGGATGGGCCTTTACCACCGGCCATGCCAGCAACTGGCATCCCCTGACCTGGCTGTCCCACATGCTCGACGTCGAGCTCTTCGGCACCGCTTGGGGAGCCCACCACGGGGTCAATGTGGCGCTGCATGTCGTGTCGACACTGCTCCTCTTCCTCTTCTGGTGGCGGGCGACGGGGGGATGGTGGCGGGCCGTGACGGTGGCAGCGTTGTTTGCGCTGCATCCGCTGCACGTCGAGTCGGTGGCCTGGCTGTCGGAACGCAAGGATGTGCTCAGCGGGCTGCTGGCGTGGTCGATGCTCCTCGCCTACCTGGGGTGGGCTCGGAAGCCTGGCGCTGGGCGCTACGCCCTGCTGCTGGGAGTCTTCGCCGCCGGCCTGATGGCCAAGCCCATGCTGGTGACCTTGCCCTGCGTGCTGCTCTTGCTCGATCTCTGGCCGCTGGGGCGTCTGTCTTTCGAGGAGGAAGAACGGCTGTCGCTTCGATTCGTAGCTGCCCGGGTGTGGCCCAGGGTGTGGGAGAAGCTGCCCCTCTTCGCTCTGGCGGCGGCATCGGCGGGGGTGACGGTGGTGGTGCAGCGGGCCGGCGGCACGGTGTCCACCCTGGGCAACGTGCCGTTCCTGGAACGCCTGGCCAACGCCCTGGTCACCTACGCCGCCTACCTCGGGCAAATGCTGTGGCCGGTGGATTTGGCGGCGCTCTATCCCCATCCCGGCATGCCCTCCGCGGGGGCGATTCTGCTCGCGGCATTGGTGCTGGGCGGGATCTCGGTCGGGGTGGCGTGGCGCTGGCGCAGCCAGCCCTTCTTGCTCACCGGCTGGCTTTGGTATCTGGGTATGTTGGTGCCGGTGGTGGGGTTGGTGCAGGTGGGGGGCCAGGCGCGAGCGGACCGCTACACCTACCTGCCGCTGGTGGGGGTCTTCGTGATGGTGGTCTGGTTTGTGGAGGTTGGGGGCGGCTCGCGGCTGCTGGGGCGTCTCGAGGGTTCCGGGCGAACGCTGGCGGAGCGGTCCACAGCGGTCGCGGTGCTCGTTCTTCTGGCCGCCTGCAGTCTCCAAGCCCGGCAGCAGGTCCTGGTGTGGCAGGACAGCGAAACCCTCTTTCGCCATGCCCTGGCGGTCACCGACGACAACTACCTGATGGCCAACTTCCTCGGCATCACCCTGATGGAAGACGGGGCGCTGGAGGAGGCCGAGGAGTCCCTGCGGCAGGCCGTGGAGATTCGCCCGAGCTTTGCCGAGGCGCACAACAACCTGGGGATCCTCGCCCAGCGCCGGGGAGATATGGCGCAGGCAGCGGAGCATTTCCGCACCGCCATCGGCTACGACCCGGAGCACGCCGACGCTCACAACAACCTGGCCAACGCTCTAGGGGATCTGGGCCGTCCCCAGGAAGCGCTGGCGCACTATCGTCGAGCTTTGGAGCTGGAGCCCGACAACGCTTCGGCGGAACACAACCTGGGGCTGACCCTGGCCCAGGCCGGTCGGCCGACGGAAGCGGTGGAGCATTTCCGGGCGGCGCTGCGCCTCGATCCGCAGTTGCTGGCGGCGCGGGGTGATCTGGCCAACGCCCTCTTCCAGCTAGGGCGGCTGCCGGAGGCGGTGGAGGAGTATCGCCAGGCCCTGTCGGCGCTGGCGGTTGCGGGAGCGAGCGAAGGGGAGGACGAGGCGGTGCGGGTGCGCGCCAACCTGGCCCAGGCGCTGGCGGCGGCGGGACGCTTCGACGAGGCACGGCAGGAGTACGGCCGCTTACTGGCCCTGCGGCCGCAGGATCCTCGGCCACGCTTTTATCTGGCGCTGGTAGAAGCCGCTAGCGGCAACGAGGCAGGTGTGCAAGAACAGCTGCGGTGGCTCGAACGATCAGCGCCGGAAATGGCGGCGGAGGTTCGCCGGCGTCTGGGGGCGGCCTTGGCGCCCAGCGGCGGAGAGTAGTCGGGAAGCCTCCGATTGCCGGCCAGAAGATGGTGGGCTGGCGCCCACCCTTCATCTCGGTGTCTCGGTGTCTCGGTGTCTCGGTGTCTCGGTGTCTCGGTGTCTCGGTGTCTCGGTGTCTTGGGGTTCGCGTAGGGTGGGCGCCAGCCCACCAGTCGCTCTCAGCCCGCCCGCAGCTCCTGATACGCCCCGGCGTCGATGAGGGAACGCTCGGCGAGGTCGCCCTCCACATCTTCAGCCCAGGCGCCGCCGGCGGCCTCCGGCCCCGCCACCAGGGTCAACAGCTCGGCGCCGAAGCCGGAGCCGTAGGAGAAGGCGGTGAGGCGCTTGCCCTCTTCCATGCCGTTGAGGGCGCGGGCCACGGAGGTCCACAGGCTGGCGGTGTAGGAATTGCCGCAGCGGCGGTTCCACTCCATGGACGGCTCGATCTTGCGTGCGTAGAGATCCCGAGCCTGTTCCTGGGACCAGCCGAAGACCTCGCCCAGATGATCCACTGCCTTGCGCACCATCTTGGGGAAGGGCACGTGGAAGCAGAGGGCTTCGAGGGCCTCCAAGGCCTGAGCGGGGTCTTCCTTTCCGACCCACGCCTGGAAGCAATGCTCGGCGGCGCGGCGATAGCAGTCTAGGCTCAGGGGGCCGTCCACCCGCGGGAAGCTCTCTCCCACCGGGCGCCAGAAGTCGAAGGCGGGCTCGCTCCACGGGTAGGAGACGGCCTCCAAGGCCGCCACCCGGGGCTCGTCCACCACCAGAGCCACGGCACCAGCACCCTGGGTGGGCTCGCCGGGATCCTCGGGGGCGTAGAGGGCGACGTCCGCCGCCACCACCAGCGCCGCCTGACCCCGGGCGGCGCCGGAGAGGCGCCATTCGGTGGCTTGTCGCAAGGCCAGGGTGCCGCCGTAGCAGGCGTGTTTGACCTCGTAGGAGCGCACCGCGCCGCTCAATCCCACGCCATCCGCCACCCAGGCGCTCAAGGGCCGGCTCATGTCCACCGCGGTTTCGGTGCCCACCGCCAGCAATCCGATGCGGCCGCGGTCTCCACCCCAGCGCTCCAGCGCCCGCTCCGCCGCCGCTACCGCCAGGTCGGCGACGCCGTAGTCCCGCGGGCACAGTGCCATCTCGCTGCAGCCCAGGCCGATGGTGTATTTGGCCACGTCCTCGCCGCGGAGCTGGGCCAGCTGGTCCATGGCGAGCCCCAGGCGCGGCAGCTTGAGGCCCAGGGCGGCGATGCCGGTGGCGGGAGGTTCGGAAGGGCGGTCAGCGGGTCGGCTCATGATCGGATCTCCTGAAACGGGTAGGCGGGTCCGTTTGGTCAGCGGCGTCCAGCAGCGGTGGAGGGGAGGAGAGGCGGTGGCGGCAGGGGCCGGCGCAGGAGGCCGAAGCCGGAGGTCGCCAGCAGCAGCTCGCGGCGATGAATGCGAGCGCCCCGCAGGTCCCGGACCGGCACCGGCAGCGGTAGCTCCAAGCGCTCACCGGAGACCGGATCGATGAGCTCGAGGCCCGCATCCCCTGCCAGCAGCAGCGGGAAGCGCTCGTCGCCGGTGACCAGCGCTCGGGCGATCCCTTCCCCCAGCGGTTCCCAGCGGCGCTCGGGGTGGCGCTGAATCCACAGCTCGTTGTCGGTGGCGGCGGTGAGGAAACCGCCGGCGGCCACCAGGCGGCGGGCGCCCGGAGGGACCGGTGCGGCGCTGCGCTGGTCCTCCTGAATTCGCAGTAGGCCATCGTCGCTGAGGATCCACCAGCGACCCCAGGCGTAGGCTGCCGAGCGTGGAGAGGCTCCATCGACGGAGATTTCTTCGAGCACCCCGCGGCGCCAGCGCCAGAGGCTTCCGGCGGTGCGAACCAGGAGATCGTTCCGGCCCATCACCAACTGCTCGATGCGCTGCTCACCCAAGGCGTCGAGGCGGTGCCAGGCGCCATCGTCGGTGGCGGGGCCGTCGGGCACTGCCTCCAGCGAGCGCACATACAAGCCCCCCTCGGTGGCGGCGAAGAGGTGGTCTTCGAGCATCGCCAGGTCGAGGACCGTGGGGACGGCGTCGTGGTCGTGGATGAAGTCGTCGCCGGAGCGGCGGTAGATCCCCGAGGCCGGACCGGCGAAGTTGACGGCAGCGAAGAGGCGGTGGTCGTCGCCGGCGAGGGCGGAGATGCGCAGATTGCTCATTCCCCGATTGGCCCGCCGCAGAGTGCGGCCGTCGTCGAAGGAGACCCACACTCCGGAACCCTCGGTGGCCACGTAGAGCGGGCCGCCGTCGCCTTTGCCCCGGGCCAGGGCGCTGATGGCCAGATCCTCGCGGGAGGTGCGGCGCCAGCTCTGGCCACCGTTCTCGCTGCGGTAGAGCCCGGCGACGGTGCCCGCCAGCAGGGCTCCATCGGGGAGCACCAGAAAGCTTTGGGTGCGCCGCTCGTCCATACCCTCCTGATGCCGCTGCCAGCGCCCACCGCGGTTTTCGCTGCGGTAGACCCAGCCGCAGGTGGCGGCCCAGATCTCCCCCGGCCGGCTGAGCACCGGCTGTAGGGTGAAGACGTCGGAGTCGAGGACCATGCCCTCGAAGATCTCCTTCCAGCTGGCGCCGCCGTCGTCGCTGCGATAGGCGCGGCGCCAGGTGCCGGCATAGATGGTGTCGGGATCGAAGGGGTCCACCAGGAGGCTGGAGGCGTTGACCAGCTGGGGCATGTCGGGGCTCAGGTACTGCCAGGAATGGCCGTCGTCCTCACTGCCCCAGACGCCGGAGGGCAACGCCGCCACCAGCTTCCCGGGCCGCCCCGGCACCAGCGCCAGGTCGTAGACCGCTTCCTGCGGCAAGCCCTCCCGGCGCACGGTCCAGGTGGTGCCCAGATCGTCGGAGTAGGCGACGAAGCCGTCGTTGCCCCACAATGCCCACAGCCCGGCCCACACTCGCCCCCGCTGATTGGGGTCGAAGGTCAGCGTGCCCAGGACCCAACCGGGAAACGGCACCGCCGCCCCGGCATCCTGCCAGCTCTCGCCGCCGTCGGTGGTGCGGTAGACCTGGCCGCCGGAGGTCCCGGCGATCACCGTCAGTCCATCCTGCGGATCCACCGCCAGGCTGCGCACATCGGCACCGTGGATGGAGACCGCCTGCCAGGTGTCGGCAGAGGTGGGCAGCGGGCTCAGGAAGAGTAGAGCGAGGGCGAACAGCAGCCAGACGCCGCTCGAGGCTCGTTTCGTGGGTTGTATTTCACAGCTCGACTTCACGCGCATCTCCCCGCCTCCCGTCGGGTCGGATCCAGACCGGGCCGGCAGGGCGATGATATCGCGGCCGGCACCGCCGCAGCGAAGCCGGATTCGGGAATCGGCCAGAGGCTGAATCAGAAGGTGGTACCCACTTGTTGATGGCTCGGATCACGGGGTGGCCGGAGGCGTGATCAGAAGGTGGTACCCAATTGTTGGTGGTGCCCCGCACCGTCCCAGCAAAGTCGGATTCGGGGGCCGACGGGAGGCTGTGCCTTGGGGTGGTACCCACTTGTCGATCGGTTGCGGGGACGTGCGCGTTAGATGGTAAGTCATTTCCCATCAGCAGCTTGGCGATTCCTTGGAGAGGCTCCTGCAGGGTGGTACCCACTTGTTGGTTGGCGGGCAGTCCGAGGGTGGTACCCACGTGTTGGTTAGTCGCCGTTGGGACCCGGAGAGCCAACTCTCCGGCAGTTTTCCCATGGGGAGATGAGGGTTTTGGGCCCCGCCGGTGAGTCTAGAGAAGAAGATCGGATACTCTGATGAGGACGGCGTTTGGATTCTGGCTTGTGACTGGGGAGGGCACCTCGAGGGAGAACGATTATCGAGCTCTACGACACCATCGGCGACGGGTACCGGCAGCTACGTCGGGCGGATCCGCGGATCGCTCGGCAGGTTCTTCAGGCTCTCGGCAACGCCCGGAGCGTGGTCAATGTCGGCGCCGGCGCTGGTTCCTATGAGCCGGAGGATCGCTCGGTGGTGGCGGTGGAGCCCTCGCTCGCCATGATCCAGCAGCGGCAGGAGAAGGCGGCTCCGGTGGTGCGGGCCTCGGCGGTGGCCTTGCCCTTCGCCGATCAGGCCTTCGACGCCTCCCTGGCCATCCTCACCCTCCACCACTGGCCCGACCTCCAACGGGGCCTCGCCGAGCTCCGCCGCGTCGCCCGCCGGCGGGTGGTGATCCTCACCTGGGATCCCCTGTCCTCGGGCTTCTGGTTGACCGATTATTTCCCCCGCATCCTCGCCATCGACCGCCGCATTTTCCCCACCCTCGAAGACCTTGAGCAGCGCCTCGGCCCCCTCGAGGTCCACGAGGTCCCCATCCCCCACGACTGCACCGACGGCTTCCTGGGAGCCTATTGGCGCCGCCCGGAAGCGTATTTCCGCGACGACGTCCGCAATGCCATCTCCACCTTCAGCCGCCTCCCCGAAACCGCCCCCGCCCTCACCCGTCTCCAACACGACCTAAGCTCCGGCTCCTGGCTCCGCCGCCACGGGGAAGTGCTGGAGCGGACGACGCTGGACTTGGGATATCGGTTGGTGGTGGCGGAGGTGGGGTAGGGGCGGAGGATTCACTGACTGATCTCTGGGCTCTGAGCCCTGGAATGGTCGGCTCGGCGGCGCCCGCCGAGCCTTTGGTCTGATCTTTGACCAGCGCGGTGAGTCGAAGGCCGAAGAGCTCGCCGGGACCTTCGAGAGCGGCGGCTGTGTCCGCAAGAGTGGACGCTTCTGACAACTTCGTTGTGGCTCCTACTGCGGCAGGGTGTCGATGGTGGCCTGCTCCATCGCCGATGCGGCCGGCCGTTCCAGGCTCTCTGGGCCTCGTGGCCTGTTAAGAAATTTCGTTGATTCTTTCTTTGGCGTGGCTTTTGCACTTTCTGCTCTTTACAAGTCACGGCGGAAAGGAGCCCACGATGTTTCAGCCTGATCACTTCGATGCAACCTGGAAACTGACTCGCTGCCGGAGGCGACGCTGGTCGCTGAATTCTCTACTCCTGATCGCCTGGCTGGTCTTCGCTGGAGCCTCGGCCGGGATTGTTCAGGCAGAGGGGCCGGAGCAGATCCCGGCGGACGAGCCGCTGGAGGCCTTTGGCGAGGTCATCGAGGTGCGCCTGGTGGAAGTCGAGGTGGTGGTTACCGGCGCTCGAGGCCGGCGAGTGCCGGGCCTGCGGGCGGAGGATTTCGAGCTCCTGGTGGACGGGGAGCCGCAGTCGGTGGACTACTTCAGCGAGGTCCGAGACAACCGGCAGGGGCAAAGAACGGAAGAGCCAGTCGAAGAATCAGAAGACGGGGCCGCGGCGCCGGGTGAGCCGGCGACCGGGGATGCCGTCCAGGAGCCGGTGCATAGCTGGCTGGTGTTCATCGACGACTACTTCACCCACCGGGCGTATCGTGGTCTGCTGCTGGAACGGCTGTTGAGGGATGTGGAAAGCCTGAACCCTGGAGACCGTATGGCGGTGGTTCGCTACGCGGGTTGGAAGCTCGAGGTGCTGACTCCTTGGACCAGCTCGAAGGCGCAGCTGCGTCGGGCGATCGAGGACGTTCAGGCTCTGGAACCTGGGGAGCAGAGGCGCCGCGCTCAGCTGGACGCCTGGACGAGCATCAATGACGAAGGTGCCGAGAGAGCGGAGCTCGAGTCCCGAGACTTGGCCAAGGTGGTCAACGCCGCCAGCGTCACGCTGCGCAGCTTTGCTCAGGCGGAAGGCCGCAAGCTCTTCGTTCTGATGACCAGCGGCTGGCCCTATGACCCTGGCCCCATCGCGGTCAGTGAGCCTATCGACCGCTCGTTTCTCGAACAGCTGCGCGCTGGCAATCTGGCTCGAATCCGCAGTGTGTCGGATGTCGCCAACTTGGTGGGCTACACCATCTACCCCTTGCATCTGGGGCTCGCACCGAGCCCTGTGAATGCTGCCAGCTCGGGTCCCAGTGGCGGCTCTTCCCTCGATTTCGGGACTCGGGCGAAGCGGGATTCGCTGAGCCTGCTGGCGGAGGAGACCGGAGGAGCGATGATGACCTACGCCGTCGCCAAGCCGACCCTGCCAGTGGAGTGGGTGCAGGAGGATACCCGTGCCTATTACGTGTTGGGCTTCAGTCCTCGCATCGTTCGCGACGGTGGGCGCCACGAGGTCGAGGTGCGGGTGCGAGGAAGAGGGTTGAAGACGCGCCACCGTAGCGGCTACCGGGATCTGACCCGGCAGGAGCAAGCCTCGCTAGCAACGGAGGCGGTGCTGCTTCAGGAAGGCTCCGTGGAGAACACGCTGGAGGTCTCCTTCGGCGAGGCGAGGAAGATCCGCCTCGGGTCTGCTCGGGTTCCCATGACAGTACGCATCCCCATGGATTGGGTCACGATGCTGCCAGTGAGCGGGGCTCCAGCGAACGGCGTCCACCACGCCAGCCTGCGGTTGCGGGTGGCGGTGGTGGACGACCGCGGCAACCAATCCGAGCTCGCCGTCGTGCCGGTGCGATTCCAAGGCGAGAAGCCGGAGCCCGGCGAGGTGGCGGTCTACGAGACCGAAGTAAAGCTTCGGCGCGAGAAGCACACCCTCGCCGTTTCTCTCGAGGACACCCTGAGCAACGAGATGCTCACCTCCAGGGTGGAGCTGGATCTCTGAGGGGTGAACGCTCTGGGGCGTTTCGGTTCAGCGGGAAGGCGGCACTCACTTCCTGATCCGTTGCCGGCTTTGCTTGACAGTTTTCCGAGATCGCTCACCCTGGAGGCATGAAACTAGTGACCACGAATGAGGCTCAAGAGCGTCTCGAAGAACTGCTAGATCTTGCCGCTGGCGGAGAGGAGATCCGGATCACTTTGGACGGCGCGCCGGTGGCGCGGCTGGTCGCGATTTCGGAGGTGCCGGAGAGGCGGCTGGGTGAGGATCGGGATCGAGTGGGGATTGCCCACGACTTCGACGTTGCGCAGTCTCAGGAGATTCTGAGTCTTTTCCTCGATGAGTAGCGCCGGGATCGATGGCGAAGCAAGAGAACGATTCGGGCCTCCGCCATTTTCTCGTTAGAATTGGGCAGTAAATCCCCAAACTCTAAGGAGAGCTATGGAGCTGGCCAGCGAGGCGTTCCTCATTGATCGCCTGATCGATTCTCACCGCAAGCGGCGCCGCGTGGTCTTTTTGCTGGGGGCTGGAGTCAGCCTGCCACCGGTGGATGGAGCGCCTGGGGTGCCCGGTGCCCCTGAGGTGGTGCGGCGGGTTCAGGCGCGTTTGCCGGGGGATGGATCGAATGGAATGAACGCCGCCGAGGCCCTGACCTATCAGCAGGCGCTGGGGCTCTACCGCCAGGCCCGGGGCCAGCGGGGGATCGACGAGCTGGTACGGGAGCTGGTGTTGGAGGCCTGCGTGGCCGAGGATTCCGAGTTGGTTGCCGCAGCGCGCTCGGGAGACCTCGACGCCTGTGGCAAACTCGAACGAGACACCGGTGCCTGGGGTTTGCCGCCGGGCCTCGAAGCTCTCGGCCGCCTACTCAGCGCCCATCCCGAAACTCTGGGCTCAGCGCTCCTCACCACCAATTTCGACCCTCTGGTGGGGGTGGCGGTTCGCAAGGCTGGAGGAATCAGCCGCTCCAGTGCTCTGTATGAAGATGGGCGCATCTCCTCCAACGAGGGTGATGGCTGTCACATTGTGCACGTCCACGGGCGCTGGGCTTGGCGCGGGTACACAGCCCACACGGTAGATCAGCTGACCAAGCCGCGGCCTCGGTTGCAGAGGGATCTGGAACGGTTTCTCGAAAACTCGGATCTGGTGGTGTTGGGCTACGGGGGCTGGGAGGATGTGTTCTCTCAGGTGACAGGCCAGCTGATCCTCGATCCTGTACAGGACACCGAGATTCTCTGGTGCTTCTACGAGTCGGATCCGACGGAGATCGAGCAACGCTACCCTTCTTTGCTTCAACGCCTCGCTCCCGGATTGGAGACGAGGGTGGTCGCCTACGGCGGCATCGACTGCAATGAGTTCTTGCCGGGGTTGGAGGAAGCACTCGGGACGCGTTCGGCAATGGCTGGCAAGAAGCCCCCGCGGATCCGTGAACTGCCTGCTACAGGGAGTGGCCAGGCTACTGCGCCGGTTCGCTCCTTGGAAGACGAAATGCGTTCTAGGGTAGTTTCTCTCGGAGTTGAGAGGAAGCTTTCGCCTTTCATAGCTGGCCCACCAATCACCGACGATGAACACTTCTTCGGCCGCTGGCAGGAACGCCTCGAGTTGGGGAAGGCCCTCGGCCTTTGCCAACCGGTTCAGATCATTGGCGAACGCCGGATGGGGAAGACTTCCATGCTCCATTGGGCTTTTCGTCATGCAGAGAACCTACTTCCGGGATGGCCTATTGCTTGGGTGGATGCGGGAGCAATGGTGCAGCCTTCACCTGTGGCTTTGGTGCAGTCCATTGCGGTGGCAGTAGGAGCAGAGAACAAAGTAGATGGTCTCTTGGATCAAGCATGCGGTAAGGATGTATCTACCAACTCATCGATTGCTGTTCAGGCTTTGAATCGACTATTGCCACTAGTTTTGTTGGTGGATGAAGCTTCTGCCCTAGCTGGGGCAGGCCAGCTTTTCGATCCAGGATTTCTGGGTGCTTTGCGAGCGCTGGGTCAGAGAAAGCAAATCGCCTGGGTCTCGACTTCGCCAGAAGATTTACGTTTGCTTTTTCGGCAAGACCACCTTAACTCGCCCTTTCTCAACGACTCGATTCACCTGATGATCGGGCAGCTGGAAATTGGGGCTGCGAAAGAGCTTTTGCAACAAGGTTTGGACTCGCCTATTTCTGACCTAGTTTTAAGTGGAGCTGGCCAGCTTCCTTATCCGCTTCAGCTGTGGGCAACTACTGTTTATCAGGGGGAAGCGGGGCGAGGAGACGGGGATTCTGTTCGGGACACTCTCGTGCCGGTTTTTGATAGCTGGTGGCGCTGGCGGAGCGCGGAGGAACGGGAGCTCTTAGTGGGCTGTGTCGAGGGCATCGGCCTGGTCGGTCTAGAGAGTGCTCCCCGGCGTGCTCTGCGGCGGCTGGTCCGGCGCGGGCTGGTGGTTGAGGAGGGAGAGCGCTTCACTCTGCCGGGAGCGGCCTGGCGGTCTTTTGTGCGGGAACGCCGCGATGAGTGAGCAGCGATCGAAGAAGCCCATCCCACCGGTGCCTGGGTTCTGGCGCTTGGGCTGGTTGCTCTTCATGCAGCCGCTGACGCTGCATAGGCTTTTCCAGGACTGGGGTTTGGAGAACGACCCGTCGATCTGGGAGCTGCGGGGGCGAATCCGTGAGAGGGATCCAATAGTCCTTGGGCTTCTACTTCGAGGGGCGGGCTGGCTTGGTCTCGTGATGCCAGTCGGTACTCTAGCGCTATCGGCTGGTTTGCAGGCTTTCGGTGTACCGATAGATTGGGGAGGCGTTGCTGTCGGCATTGCCTACGGCGTTGCTTTCGGCGTTGCTGGAGGCGTTGCTGGAGGCGTTGCTTTCGGCGTTGCTTTCGGCGTTGCTTTCGGCGTTGCTGTCGGCGTTGCTTTCGGCGTTGCTTTCGGCGTT
>JAXHTF010000203.1 GCA_034211275.1 Acidobacteriota bacterium | reverse complement strand
CAAGCCCCAGGATCGGCTCCGGCGGCACCCAGGCCGGGCCGGGGAGGGCCTGCATCTCCCGTAGCAGCGCCGAGTCGCCGCCGGCGGCGAGGTCGGCGAGGAGGCTGCCGCAGATGGTGCCCATGGCGATGCCGGCGCCGAAATAGCCGCCGGCGGCGTAGAGGCCCGGCTGCAAGCGGCCAAAATAGTGATGGTGATTGGCGGTCATGCCCATCAGGCCCGCCCAGGTGTGCTCCAGCTCGATCTCTGCCAGCTGCGGATAGCGCCGCGCTAGAGCCTCACGATGGGCCTCCTGAGCCTTGCGCCGCGCCCGCCCCGGCGCCTTCGGAGCGCGGGTGTAATGCACCGAGTTGCGCACCAGCAGGCGCTGGTCGCGGGTGCGCCGCAGGCTCGACCCCATGGGATCCTGGGCTAGCAGGCCCCACTCGGATTCCGCCCCCAGACTCTTCTGCTCCGACTCCGTCAAGGGACGGGTGAAGCTGCCGAAGGTGAAGAGGGGGAAGACGCGGCTGCGCAGCACTCCCAGGGCCGGCAGCATGCCGTTGGTGGCCAGCAGGACCCGGTCCGCCAGCACCGCCGCCGGCACCCGGCCGGTACCCACCTCGAGACGCCAGCGGGGACCCGGCTCCAAGGCTCGCACCGGAGCCTGCTCGTAGAGCTCCACGGTCTCCGGCAGGGTTGTCGCCAGGCCGCGAACCAGCGCCGCCGGCTGCACCAGCACGCTCCCCGGCAGGCGCGCGGCGGCGCGATAGAAAGGGCTGCCGCACAGGCGCTCCATGGCCGCTGCATCGAGATGCTCGAAGCGCTCCCCGCGCCCCTCCAGCCAAGCCTCCAGCGCTGCCAGAGCCCGCATCCCGGGATCCCCGGCGGCAACGTGCAGCCAGCCGCGATCATCCCAAGCACAGTCGATGTCGTGCTCCTGGACCAGGCGCCGGAGCTCGGCGATGCCGGCGCGGGAGAGGGTGATGAAACGCTCCGCAGCCGCCGGCTCCATCTCGGCGATGAACCCCGCCAGATCCACCACGAAGCCCGAGCTGCGTCCGGTGGCGCCATAGCCGGCGCGCTGGGCTTCGAGCACGGCGATGCGCCAACCGGGCTCCAGCTCCGCCAGCCGCCGGGCCGCCGCCAGGCCGGTGAACCCCGCCCCCACCACCACACAGTCGACGCTCAGATCCCGATCCAGCGGCCGTGCCGGCGGCGGTGGTGGCAGGGTGGCGATCCATCCACAATAGGGATCGTCGGCAGGAATAGGCGGCACTTTCATCGTCTCTCCATCCACGGTCATCCAAATCTCTGAGTCATCGAAGCCTCTGACTCATCCAACGCATCGAAATCGCGATCTCGTCGCCACCCAGTTTGTCAGATCAGAAGGTCCGGATCTCCGCCGGCGAGAAACCTTTCCGTCAGGACCGCGTACCTACAACCAGCTCCGAGTGGCCCGGGTGCTCGGCTTCTCCAAGATCGGTACAGGCCCACCGATGGCGGAGGAGCCGTCACCCGGGCCCTTTTTTGTACCGTGTCTTTTCTTGCTGCGGCCCTTGCCAAGAGCCGGTACCCTGAGGGCTGACTTTCCGCACCCCGATCCGAGGTATTCAGACGAGCTGAGGATGACCATGAGCACCACACCCTTGCTTTCCCTCCATCGCAGCCTGGCGAGGCGCCACATCGTTCTTCTGCCGATCCTCCTCGCCGCCGCCCTCTGCCTCAACGCCTGCGCCTACAGCCAGCAAGGGGCTACCCTCAGCGAGTTGCAGGTGGAGAATCCCGCCTTCCCGGAAGGTGCCACCGACGCCCCGCTGGTGCTCATCGATGAAGCCCACAAGAATTTTCACACCGCCGACGACCGCTATAAACCCTTCGCTCAGCTACTGCGAGCCGATGGCCTTCGGGTGCAAGCCGGCAAAGAGCCCTTCTCCGCCGAGAGTCTGGGCCGCGCACAGATTCTGGTCATCGCCAACGTGCCGCCGGCGGACGACGGCTATCTGCCCTTCACCGGGGACGAGATCGACGCGGTGGAGGCCTGGGTCGAGGCGGGCGGCGGGCTCCTGCTCGTCGCCGACCACGCTCCCTTCGGCGGCGCCGCGGCGCTGCTGGCGGAGCGCTTCGGGGTGGGCATGGCGGACGCCTGGACCATCGATGCGAAGCGCACGGATCCGGAGACCGGCAACATCGCCTGGCTGCGCTTCACCGCCGCCAACGAAGGCCTGGCGGAGCATCCGATCCTCGCGGGCCGGTCGGCGGAAGAACGAGTCTCCTCGGTGCTCACCTTTGCCGGCCAATCCTTGCTGCTGGCGGAGCCCGGCACCTGCCTGCTTCAGCTCTCCGAACAAGCGCGGGATCTGCCGGATCGGGAGTCCCTCCGTCTGCCGCCGGAGCAGCAACGCGCAACCGGCGTCTCCGCCGCCGGCCGCTGTCAGGCCGTCGCCCTCGACTATGGCGAAGGGCGCGTGGTGATGTCCGGAGAGGCCGCCGCTCTCACCGCCCAGGTGGCCTCCAGCCCCAGTGGCTCCTTCTCCTTCGGTTTCACCACCCCCGGCACCGACAACCGACAATTCGTCCTCAATCTGGCCCGCTGGCTTGCTGGAGTGCTCTAAACAACCAGCGGCCGGCCAGCGTGTATTAGCAGCCCGTGGTGAAAGTCGAGCCGCGCTGTGAGCGGCCCTTTTCCACCGAATCTTCGTTCGAAAACCTCGCCGATACTCGCATCGCCTGCGGTTTTCCGGCCTTGATTCGGCGAAAAATTTCTCGCTCTCGCTGGCGTCTGACTTTCACCACGGGCTGTTAGGATTCCTGCAGCCATCACGAAATCACCATCCGACGGCCTGCCACCGGAGCCCCCAGATCGAGCGTGGAGCAGGGCGATGCCCGCCCTCTCCCTCGGCTCCGGCGGGCCGGAGCAAGGCACCCGAGCGTGCAGGAGAAACGACTCATGAAGCAGGAGCCAAGAACCCTCGAAGGAGAATGGGTGATCGAGGCCAGTCAATGCCGGTGCCTTCCGATCCGTGGCGGGTTGAAGATTTTCCGCAATGAGCACGACCAGGCGGTGCTGCAGGTGACCTGGAGGGACATCGAGCAGGAGGCGGTCTTCGAGCGCACCGGCGGCGAGATCAAAAGCGACCGGGCCAGCTTCGAGTTCTCGACTCCGGACGGCGCCCAACATCTCTTGGTGGCCGCCATCCACCACGGCCCCGATGGCCGAAGCCGCGCCTTCGGCTTCGTCACCAGCCGCGGCCGCAAGGGCGAAACCGGCACCGGCGCCTGGACCGCCAACGACGTCGACCCCACCGGGGATCCTTCGCAAGCCGACGGCGACTCCCCCGAATCGTGAGCGGCGGAAGGCCGGCGGCGCGCCCGCCGGCCCGGGGGCAGATCCTCGCCGCCCTGGGCGGCTTGCGGAGCGGGTTTGTGCTGACCTGGTGGCCGCTGATGGGAGCTCTGGCCATCGTGCTAGCTTGCGCGCCAACGCCCGAGCCTCCTGCAAAGGCCGCCCCCGAAGCCGCGACGGTGGCTCCCGCAGCGGTGGAGATCCGCCCCGAGCCAGCCGCGGCCGAGGTGGAAGACGCGCCCGCCAGCTGGTTCTATCGACTGGAAGTCCCCGCCGGCGGGGGCATCCTGCAGGTCGTGGCGGAGCAACAGGGTACGGATGTGGTGCTCCAGGTCCTCGATCCGTCCGGCGCGGCGCTGGTGGAGGTCGACGGCCCCACCGGGGGCTTCGGTCCCGAAAAGGCGGTGATCCGGGTGGCCGATGGGGGCAGCTACACGGCTCGGGTGAGGGCGCCGGAAGCCCGCGGCGCGGCCGCACCGGGATCTGTCGGATTCGACCTCACCGCCGCCTGGCTGGAAGCGGTGAAGCTGGAGCAGGCGCCTTCCTTCGAAGCAGGGCTGCTCGCCACCCGCGCCGCCGTGCTGGCAGCAGAGGGCGATGCGGAGAGCCGTAGAAAAGCCGTCGACCTCTACCGCCGGGCCTTGCAGGCCTTGCCGGCGACCGGCGAGGAACGGGAGCGGGGACGCCTGCACCACGCGCTCTCGGTCCTGCACCGCCAGGGCAACGACCTGGAACCGGCGGCGGCGGAGCTCGCCGCGGCGGCGGAGCTTTGGCAGCGAGCTGAGGATCGCCACGGTGAAGCCCGGGCCCTCAACGAGCTGGGGCTGGTGACCTGGCAGCAGGGCGACGGCGAAACACCCTTGAGCTTCTACCGAAGGGCCTTGGAGATGCGGGGGGAGCTGAAAGACGTGCCGGGGCAGACTCAAACCCTGAGCAATATGGGTTTGGTACACCACTCCCGGGGCCAGCCCCGGGAAGCCCGAGAGTACTACCGCCGAGCTTTGGACCTGCTCTCCGAAGGCAACGCGTCGCCCCCCAAAACGAACCTCGCCGCCACCCTACTCAACAACCTGGGCGGCGCCGCCCAGGATCTGGGAGAACCGGCGGAAGCGCTGGGCTACTTCCGGCAGGCCCTCGAAATCCACCGCCGCACCGACGATCCGCCGGCCCAGGTGCGGGCCCTCACCAACAGCGGCGCCGCCTTGCGGCAGCTGGGGCGCTACGAGGAGGCCCTGACGGTCTACCTCGAGGCCCTGGAGCTTTACCGCCGGCAACCTGCTACCGAGAGCCCGGCCCAGGAAGCGCGGCTGCTCAACAATGTCGGGGTGGTCTACCTGGCCCTGGCCGACGGAGAGCGTAGCCGCACCTACTTCCAGCGCGCCCTGGACGGCTTTCGCCAGGGCAACGAACCCCGCGGTGAAGCCTCCGCCCTCAACAACCTGGCTCAGGCCTTGGAGTTGGAAGGAGAGCGAGCCCGGGCTCTGGAGCTCTACCGGCAGAGCTTGAAGCTGCGGCGGCAGCTGGAAGACCGGCGGGGGGAGGCCATCGCCCTCGATCACCTGGGCGGCATTCTGCTGGAGGAAGGGGATCCGGACGGTGCCCGGGAGATGTTGGAGCGAGCCCTGGAGCTGCGCCGGGAGGTGGCGGATCCGGTGCGCCAGGCCCGCACTCTGCGGCGTCTGGGGGAGGTGCACCTGAGCCGCGACCGGAACGCGGCGGCCCGGGAGGTCCTCCATCAGGCCTTGGAGCTCCATCGCCAGGGGTTGGATCCCCAGGGGGAGGCGGAGACTCTGGGAGTGCTGGCGCGGGTCGACCGCAGCGAAGGACGCCTGGAGGACGCCCGTTCCCGCCTCGAAGAAGGCCTGGAGCTCATCGAGTCCCTCAGCTCCCGCCTCGCCCAGCCGGATCTGCGCACCCGGTTCCTGGCGGTGCGCGGCGACCTCTATCAGGATCAAGTCGAGACCCTCATGGCGCTGCACCGGCGGGATCCCCACCGAGGCTGGCACCTCCGCGCCCTGGAAGCCAACGAGCGGGCGCGGGATCAGGTGCTGCTAGCGCTGCTCCAAACCGCCCGCAGCGCCGCTTCGGCAGGCGGCTCCGGCGCGGCCCGGCAGCGGGACCAGCTGATGGAAAGCCTGAGCGCCAAGGCCAGCCTGCACACTCGACACCTCAGTCGGGGCCGCCAAGAGGCAGCGGCGGAAGTGATGCACGAGATCGACGAGCTGCTCACCGAGCTGGAGACTCGAGAAGCAAAGCTCCGCCGCCGGGACCCCGCCTATGAACGCCTCACCAAGCCACGATCCCGTAGCGCGACGGAGCTGCAGGCATTGCTCGACGACGAGACGGTGCTGCTGGAATATGCCCTGGGGAAGGAGCGCAGCTATCTATGGGCCGTGGGCCGCCGATTCGTCACCAGCTACGAGCTGCCGCCTCGGGGGGAGATCGAGCAGCGGGCCCGGCGGCTGCACGAGCTCTGGAGTCGCCTGAGCCCCGGCGACCGAGGCCAGCAACGAGCTCTGGCGGCGGAGCTCTCCCGGCAGCTGCTGGGGCCGGCGGCGGAGCATCTGGCGGAGGGGCGGGAAGGAGAGGCGGAGGAACGGCGCCTGGTGATCGTCGCCGATGGCGCACTGCACTACCTTCCTTTCGCCGCCCTGCCCCATCCGGAGACAGCTGACCTCGAAGGCCGTCGGGAGCCCACCCCGCTGCTGAGCCACCATCAAGTGGTCTCCCTGCCCTCCGCCTCGGTGCTGGCCGCTCAGCGGGAAGGCCCGGTGGCCGCTAGCGCCCACCGCGGCGCTAAGGGCGTGGCGGTGCTCGCCGATCCCATCTTCAGCCCCCGGGATCCGCGCGTCGCCGAGCTTCCCGGGGAGCTCGGCGGCGAAATCACGGGGAAGCTCAGCCCGGCGGCGCAGGCGCTGGAGGAAATCCCCGGCCTGCACCGCCTCGCCGCCAGCCGTCAGGAGGCTCTGGCCTTGGCGGCGCTGGTGCCGGAACCCGATCTGCTGCTGGCCCTGGGCCCTCGGGCTCAGCGCTCGCTGCTCACCTCCGGCGCGGTGGCGAAGCACCGCATCGTCCACCTTGCCACCCATGGGCTGCTCGACGATGCCCGCCCCCGGCTCTCCGGCCTGATGCTCTCGCGCATCGGTGAGGACGGCCGCCCGTCGGATGCTTTCCTGGGGCTGGCAGACGTCTACGCCCTGCATCTCGACGCCGAGCTGGTGGTGCTCTCGGGCTGCCGCACGGCCCTCGGGCAGCAGGTCCAGGGAGCCGGGCTGATGGGGCTCACCCGCGGCTTTCTCCATGCCGGCGCCCGCCGGGTGCTGGCCAGCCTTTGGCAGGTCCAGGACCGCGCCACCACCGAGCTCATGGAACACTTCTATCGCGCCCATCTGGTCGACCACAAGCCACCGGCGGCGGCCCTCGCCGAAGCCCAACGATCCTTGGCCCAGGACCCGCGGTGGCGGGACCCGTATCATTGGGCGGTATTCGTGCTGCAGGGAGACTGGCTATGAAGACCGGGCGGTGAGGAAGCATCGACGATGACTCGACCGGTATCGGGAGGCGGAAATCACTCGCTCCAAGGCGATGAGGCCCATGATGAGGCAGCCCAGGACGAGGCAGCCCAGCAAGCCGCTGAGCTGGTGCAACGCATCCAGGCCGGCGACGAGAGCGCCGAGGCGGAGCTGGTGCGACGCTACAGCCGCGGTCTCTCCTACATGCTCCGGCGCCTGACCTCGGACCGGAGCCTGGCGGAGGATCTCCACCAAGACACCCTCCGAGTGGTGATCGAGAAGGCCCGCGGGGGAGAGATCACCCATCCGGAGCGGCTCAACGCCTTCCTCCGCGGCACCGCCCGCAACCTGCTGATGGCGGAGATCCGCAAGCGCGGCCGGCGGCGCACCGAGGTGGGGGAAGCCCCCGTCAAGCCCGTCGACCCCACCCCCGGCCCGGCGGTGCAGATGGCCCGAGCCCAGGATCGACAGCTTGTACGCCGCCTGCTGCAGGAGCTCTCCCAGCCGCGGGATCGGGAGATCCTCTTCCGCTTCTACCTGGCGGAGGAATCCAAGGAGGTCCTGTGTCGGGATCTAGGCCTCCAGACGCAGCAGTTCAACCTCGTCCTCTTTCGCGCCCGCCAGCGATTTCGGCAGCTTTTGGAGCAGGCGGAAGCCTTGAAAGAACCCAGCGGAGTGAAAGAATGAGCCCGCTCGGAGACACTCCAGTAGAGAGGGAGAAGGAGAAGGCAGCGGAAGCTGCACCACCGATCATGGACCATTCGACCATCGACGAGCATCAGGTCATCGAGCGCTACGTCCTCGGCCGGCTTTCGGAGGATGAGTGCGCCCGTTTCGAGGAGCATTACCTGGACTGCTCCCGATGCCTCGAGCAGTTGGAAGCGGCGGAACGGCTGCAAAGCGGGCTGCGCGGAGTTGCCGCGGAGGAGGCCACCCAGGCGGCGGCTCGAGGCACTGTCCAGGCGGCCATCCTGGTGGGCCTCCGGCGCCTCGGCGGCGCCCGGCTCTCGGTGTTGGCGGCGGCCCTCGGCCTGGTGGTCACTCTCTCGCTGATCCCGTCGCTGACCTATCGATTCCACAATCAGCAGCTGCACGAGGAGCTGGCGGCGGCGCGCGCGGCGCAGGTCAATCTTCCCCTGGTATTCCTCAGCCCCAACCGCTCGGCGTTGGGGGAGACCGACGTCGAGCTGGATCTTTCCGCAGCTGCCGGGCGGATCATCCTGGCCATCGACCTCGGAACACCGGACCTGCGCTGCTGGGGTCAGCTCGAAGGTCCCGACGGCGTCGTGCTGTGGACCGCCGAGGGTCTGGAGGCCGATGCTTCCGGCTTGATCACCCTGGCGCTGCCCAACTCGGTCTTCGATTCCGGAGAGCACCTCCTGGAGCTCCTGCCCCGTTCCGAAAGTACCGGCGCTCCCGCCCCGATCCGCTTCCGCCTCCACGTCGTCGGCGCCTGACGGTTCTGCTTCGGCCGGCGACAGTTCGAAGTCCGGTCCAATTTCAAGAAATCTTTCGTAGCGGTGAAATCACCGGGACCGTCGCGGCACTGAGTGGACGAACCCGCCAGCGCATCCCCCGAGGCCCATGGCCTTGCGGCGAGCGATGGCCCCACCGCCGCTCAGGCGATCCACCCTACGCCGGCCGCGCCGGCAACTCTCGGAGGAAGCAAGCCATGCCCGAAACCAACACCTACCAGCCGTCCGAAGATCTGCTCCCCGCCGACCCGAGCCTCGTCTACGTCGAGACCGGCACCGACTCCCAAGCCAACGAGGACGCAGGGACCAGCGCCGCCGCCTTCCGGATTTTCCTCTCCGTCTCCGGCCTGGGGAGCTTCAAGGCCGGCTTCCTCGACACCGGCAAAGGCGACCTGGCAGGGTTCGTCCCGGCGGGCAAGGTGGTTCCCTTGCGGGCCACCGCGGGACCCGGCCACGTCTTCTCCCACTGGACCCTCAATGGCCAGTTCGCCGGCACCAATCCGGTGCACCGGGTGGTTCCGAAACCCGGGCTGAAGATCGGCGCCGTGTTTCAGCGGGAGCAGTCCGAGCTCCAGGCGGAAGGCCAGCGGGAAGTCCTCGACCCCTGGACCTTGACCAAGGGAGTCAAGGACGAGGAACCCTGGCGGCCCACTCCGGACACCACCGAGGTGAAGGTCAAGAACAGCTCCGGCTCGCCCTTTAGCGTCGACCTCTTCGTCAATGGCAGCCAGCTGGTGAACCTGGGCAAGGGCACCTCCCACACCATGAGCTGCAGCCCCAGCGACGACATCCGGGTCAAGACCAACGCCGGTGGCCAGAACGGCCAGAAGGCGGAGGGCACCTTCGTCTACAACCCCCGCAGCTGACCGTCGAGTCGGCGAACCCAAGGCCCCGGGCGCTTCGAACCAGCTCCCGGGGCCTTGGCATCCCCTGTGATCACGAATTTTCCGAAACAGCGTCCCGCCCAAGCTTCGAGCCGCACTCCTTGTATGTAGAGTGATTGAGAAAAAGCAGTAACTCCCCGGACAATCCATCGGCGTAGGGGTCCCCTTTTGTGGGCTCCCGGCCAGAAGCCCCGGGGAAGAACTGTGCGCTCTACGGTCGCTCATTTTCATCTCTTTCCCTATAGCAGGAGGAAAACTATGAAGCTTCGCAATGCCCTGTTCCTATCCCTCGCCCTGGCCTTCGTGCTGGTCCTCGCCGGCTCCGCGGCGGCCGCGCCGGTGCACTATGGCACCGGTATCCATCTCTGGGTGCTGCACTGCGGTCCCTACGCCGACGGTCACTCCACCGCCGCCTACGTGTCGTCCTCGGTCTGCCCCAACAACCCGCCGGCGGAGTGCCGTTGCACCCGCACCCGCCACGACTTCCCCTACGATCACCCCTACCCCACCCGCATCGCCGCGGGCAACGACACCGGCAACCCCGGTGACGTGAACGTATTCCTCGACTCCGTAGCCGCCATCCAATGCGGCGCCACCGTCGAGCCGAAGGAAGAGCCCGAGGGCACCTGTGGCGATCCCTTCCTGCTCCAGGGAGCCGAGGAGTGGGAGGTCGAGGGTGAGATCCTCGAAGTCATCGAGTCCCTGCTGCCGGAGATCGAGTCCGAGACCGGCGTGCCGGTGGAGAACGTCAACTACTTCTTCGCCCAGCCCCTGGGCTCGGGGGAGGGAGAGTAAGGCTCTCCGGTCTCAGCGGCTGGAAAACCTCTGACGGCAAAGAGCCCCGGAGCACTCGTCGTGCTTCGGGGCTCGTCGTTTGGAATTCCGTCTCGCCGGAGCCCCACCACCGATGGACGCCGCCGGGCGGTATAAACTCCCTGCCTATGCCCAACCCAGAAGTTCAGATTCTCGTCTGCGTCAACGAGCGCCCCGAGGGCGCCTCCAAACCCTGCTGCTCCCGCCGCGGAGCCCTCAAGGTCTACCACCGGTTCAAGGACCGGGTGAAGGAGCTGGGGATTCGCGATCAGGTGATGGTCAACCGCACCGGCTGCCTCAAGCATTGCAGCCAGGGGGTCGCGGTGGCGGTGTGGCCCTGGAATCGCTGGTATGCCGGGGTCGAGCCGGAGGATGTGGAAGAGATTCTGCAGACGACGGTGCTGGGGCAGGGCACCACGGGGAAGGGCGAGGCGGTGGAGCGGCTGGTGATGCCGGATATCCCTTGGGAATAGGGGCCCTGGGAGTGAGCCCCTACCAATAAGCCAACGGCCGCGGGGCCTCCATCAGTCCGAGCTCCGCGGCGCGGCGATAGAACTCTTCGATCCCCGCCGTCTCCTCGTCGCGGAGAAAAAAGCTCAGATGGCCCCGCAACGTGGGCTCGATCTCGCTGACGTCGAGGGCCAGCTCCGACGCCGATTCGCGCATCAGATTGTCGAGCAAGGAGAGGCCGTAGCGCAGACTGCTCTTGAAGTAGAAGGGTAGATCCGGCAGGCCGACGCCGTCCCGCACCGCCCACAGGGCCACGACCCAGGGAAGGCCGGTGAAGGCGTTCCATTCCTCCGCCAAATCCACCACCGCATGGCTGGAGCGCCGGAGCTTGAGAGCGTCGTCGCCGGTGAGCAGAGCTCCGTCGTGGTTGGCGAGCATGCGCTTGAGCACCGGCCGGTGGCGGCGCAGCTCGAGGTTTTCCACCCCGTAGCGCTGGCGCAGGAGAATCTCCGCCAACAGGCCCGCGGCGTGGCTGTTGTGCTCCACCGCCAGGCGGCGGATCTGAGCCAGCGGCTCCTTCGCCACCACCATCATCAACCGGCACGCGCCGGTGGCGGCGACGCACAGGTCCCGCAGGGCCCGCAGACCGGGGATGCGCTGAAAATCCAGCGGCGAGACCAGGCCGACGTCGAGACTGCCGCGCTGCAGCAGCGGGCCGATGGCCGCCTGGGGATGCAGACTGGTGGAAAAGAGATCGCCGTGATGCCCCTTGAGGAAGCCCCAGGCCAAAGGCCGGCCATAGAGCTCCCGGGGAATCCCGACGCGCAGCTTGGGCAAGGCGCTGGCTATCTCGACATGGCGTCGAGAAAGTCTTGGTTGGACTTGGTCTTGGAAAGCTTGTCCAGCAGCAGCTCCATGCTCTCCACCGTCGACAACGGATTGAGCACTTTGCGCAGGACCCACACGCGGCGCAGCTCGCTCTCGGACATCAGCAGCTCCTCCTTGCGGGTGCCGGAGCGATTGATGTCGATGGCCGGGAAGACACGCTTGTCCACCAGCTTGCGGTCGAGGTGGATCTCGCAATTACCGGTGCCCTTGAACTCCTCGAAGATGACGTCGTCCATGCGGCTGCCGGTGTCCACCAGGGCGGTGGCGATGATGGTCAGGGAGCCGCCTTCCTCGATGTTGCGGGCGGCGCCGAAGAAGCGCTTGGGACGGTGCAGGGCGTTGGCGTCGATACCGCCGGAGAGCACCTTGCCGGAAGGCGGCTGAACGGTGTTGTAAGCGCGGGCCAGTCGGGTGATGGAGTCGAGAGCACCATCATGCCGCCGAAGGAATGGCCGTAGAGCGTCTCGCGCGCGGCATCCACCGCATAGCGCGCCGCGATCAGCGGCTTTACTTCCCGT
>JAXHTF010000202.1 GCA_034211275.1 Acidobacteriota bacterium | reverse complement strand
GAGGACGGCGTTACGTGGACACCGGAGGGGGCGGGCTCGCCTCCTCCGGCTTTTTTTTATCCCCTCCTCACATGCCCCCCCCACTGGGGCTCCTCTCGAGACGCCTCCCTGGGGCCGTCCCACCGGACCGGTGCTCTGATCCCGCGCCCACGGGCGTCTCTCTCCTCCTCGACTCTCCTTTCTCCTCAGGCTCGCTCCCCTCGGCTTACTTTCTCCTCGACAGAGAGCATCCTCCAAGCCTTTCCGACGAGAGATTCTCCCTCCTCTACCCCCTTAAGACGGATTCCTTGGTCTTTTTCAAGAAAAATTTGTCTTAAAAGGCATCTCTACTGCACCAATCGATCTCTTCAGGCTTTAGGGTAGTACCTATCTATAGATATTTCCCGGCCTGGTGGATCCGTGGGGGAGAAGCCTTTGGCCGGGAGGGAGGACTTTTCTAATGAACCGGATGAACCACTCTCGTACCTTCAGCACCTACTTCAAGGCGATCGCACTTCTTCTGCTAGCGCTCTCGCTTCCAGCCACAGCAGGTGACTCCTCCGCGATGTTCAACGTTGAACAAAGTGTCTCTGCCGGGCTTGGTAGCTACGCCCGCGGCTCCTTCGTTGACCCCAACGGTTACTCCCGCGGGTCCTTCGTCGACCCCAACGGCTGCACCCGCGGCTCCTTCGTCGATCCCAACGGCCACGCTCGGAGTGGACCGCTAAATCCGGAGAGAAGGAGCATCTAAGGGCTCTTTCCGACAGCAGTAAATGCCTTCTTCGGGAGCCGACCTGGTTCTGGAGAAGCTAGCTAGCCCCCTCTCCTCCGACACAGCTCGCCGGTCGGAGGAGGGGGTCTTTTACATCATGGCTCAGAGATTAGAGGCGAACGACCTAGTGCCATACCTTTCCGACTGGAGAAGAGCTCAATCAGGGTACGAATCATGTTCACCGTTGCAGTCTCGGCCCTAGCAGCCTCGCCGAGAAGAAGAAGCGCCCTGAGAGCTTCAGCGTGGACAGAGTGCTGCTCGAGGATTCGATAGGCTCTATCAGCCGCCTCTGCCAGCTCTGGATATCGATTGCAACCTGCCAGCAGCTCTGCAATGTCGAGCTCCACCAAAGCCATGTCATAGTAACTCCGGTCGCGCTCGAATCGCGCCGACACCTCTCGGTAAATATTGAGAGCAGCATGGCTATCCCCCAGCTGCCGGCGAATGTGCCCCTCCGACCAGCGCAACCGGAGGAGATTGCGGTAGTGCCCGATCTTGCGCCACAAGCGCTCTACCAGTGGCAGCCGGAGCTCCGCCTCCTCATAGTGCCCAGCCTTGATCAGCGCATGCAGCAGGTTGTGCTGGCAGTTGGCAAATAGATAGGCGTGATCTTCTTCGTCAATGAGCTGTTGAGCTTTGGTCAGGTGGAAGATCGCCTGAGAGGGGTCCTGATTCAGATCAGCAACATTGCCGAGGAGGAGATGCACCTTGCCCACCAGGTCGGGCCGATCGGCGCGGTCGTAGAGGTCCGCCGCCTGCTGCAGGCTCTGTACCGCCTCGGTGAGCCTCCGCTGATCCACCCGCAACGAGCCCAAGAGATCCGCCACCGTGCCCCGGGTCAGGGTCGCTCCCGTGCCCCGACTCACGAAAACCATCGCGTCCCGCAGGCTCTTCTCCGATGCCTCCAGATCCCCCGCCACCCGCTGCGCATTGCCCAGATACGCCCAGGCACGGGCTCGAAGGTCGGCGAGCAGCGGCGGGGAGTAGTACTCCGGGTCGAGAAAAACGGTGAGACTCACCGCGGCGTGGGCCAGCGTCACGGAGCGGGCCGGCGAGTAGGCCAGAGCTTCTTTGCTCTTCTCCACCAACAGGCTGCACATGGCCCAGAAGAAATGCCGTTCTTCCAGCTGCTCGGTGAGCCGCTCCGCGGGAAAATCCTCGAGCTCACGCCATAGCTCCCGAGCCCGGTTGCGCTCCTCAACGACCACCACCGGATTCGGATGCCCCACCTCGTCCTGCCAGCGCTGCAGCGTCTCCAGCCGTTGCCGGCAGGTCACGCAGCCGCTCAGCCAATCGACCAGGTGGTTCTCCAAGACCAGGGCGTCCCGCCGGTTACTCAGCCCAAACCCGGTCTCCAAAATGACCGCGATCTCTTCGACCGAAGGACAACTCTCTGGGTGATATCCATCCTTCACACTTGCTCCTCCCAAGATCCAGGATCCTTGCGGCAGGAATATATTCCACTACGAGACTAGCCTTGGCCACAAACAATGGAAAAACATTGTTCTAACGAGTTATTTTTTCATCCTTTTGAGTAAAACCGTCCCAGCCTCCAGCAGAGACCAGGCCAGGAGGCTCTTGATCAAGGCTCCGAGAAGAAAGGGAAGGAGGCCCGCGGTGACCGCTTCCGAGGTTCCGACGAAGACCGCCAGCCAAGGCACGCCGAGGGCGAAAATCACTCCGTGAGCGGCGAGGAGGAGCAGAATCCTACGTCTCCAGGTGGTCGTCACCGGGGCGCGGCCCGCCACCGCCGCACCGGCCACAAAGCCCAAGAGATACCCGCCGGTAGGCCCCAGCAGGTGCTCGAGACCCGCGGCACCGTCGGCGAAAACCGGTAGGCCGGCGGCGCCGGCGGCGAGGTAGAGGGCCAGAGCCCCGGCACCGCGCGCCGAGCCCAAGGCGAGTCCCACGACGAGCACCGCCAAGGTCTGAGCGCTCACCGGCACCGGGCTGCCCGGGACGGGGAAGGACCAGCGGGCCGCCAGCGCCACCAGCGCGGCCCCCACCGCCATGGCAACGACCTGCGCCGCCCTCTTCCCCCAACCTGCCGCTGGTCTTGTTGCTAGCGGTTGGGAAACAGCCTCCTGCGGCCGGTTCATGGCGTGGCCTCCCCGGCCGGCAAATAGCGGCCAGCGAAGCCCTCCGCCCCGACCCCCACCGGCCCCGGAAAGACCTCGCGGGCCAGATCCACCATGCGCCGGCGATAGCCCAGGCCGACACTCTCCGGAAGCACCTGAGCCATGGCTGCCGGTAGCTGGGTGCGGAGGGTGCGCCGGCCGTCCGCCGAGCCGTCACCGCCGATGAAATGGTCGATGACCACCGCGTCGGCGACCTCTCCCAGGCGGCGGAAAAAGCGTTCCGGATGCTCCATGGGCAAGAGTGGAGCGACGGTGATGACGGTGCGCAAACCGGCGGCGCGGAGCTCCTGGGCAGCCTCCAGGCGACGGCTCACCGGGCTCGCTGGCGGCGGCAGGCCCGGCAGCCGCTCCCGATCCGTCTCCACCGACAGATGCACCCGCAGACGACAGACCTCCGCCAGCCGCTTCAACAGCTGCACCTCCTGGGCCACCCGATGACTGTGGGTCTGGAGCACCAGCTCGTCCGGCGGCTCCTGGAGCATCGCCTCGAGCACCGAGCGGGTGATGCCGAAACGCCCCTCCTGGGGCGGAAAAGGCTCGGTGGAGCTCGACAGAAAGATGCTGAAGACTCCCTGAGAATCTTCCCCCTGCCGCCGTGCCCAGCGGCGTTCCCGGGGCGCGTGGCGCCCATAGGCTTCGGCGAGGTTGGTGCGCACCTCCAGAAACGATCCCCAGGTCCGGCCGCGGGTGACCCACGGATTGTGGCGCACGTAGCAGCCAACGCCGCAGAGGGAGTTGCCCAACGAACAGCCGGCATAGGGTTGCAGCGAGTGGGACGTCACCGTGCGCAAGTACCCGCCACAGCGGGTCAGGGGATTTTCGATGGTGGTAAAGTGAATCTTCATGATCCAATCCGGTTGCTGCCCTCCGGCTCCCAGGCCAGCGGCAAGAGTTCTACGGGACACTAGCGCAGGTGCCCTCTCCTGTAGTTCTAGTGCCTTCCAACGGCACTTGCAGGTCGTTTTTCTGGGGAATTTTTCCAATCCCGGTGTCAGCAACAGGGCCGATGCCAGCGCCGGTCTCTCTTTCCGTTCGGCTCCTCCCGTCCATGGCCGGTGTGAAAGGAGAGGGTGATGGAGTGTCTGACCGCATTGGTAGTGCTCCTGATCTTCGTCGCACCGTGGGTGTTGCTGGGGCTGAATTGGGTCCGCACTCGCAAGGCTCACCAACGCATCGACGAGCTGGAGATCCAGCTGAGCTCGATTCGGCAACAGCTCCAAAATCGGCCTTCTGCCCAAAGCCCCGACACCGCGGCGCCTCCCCGGACTCCCGACTCGGCGGGAGTCGAGACTCCGGCGGAGCCGGTCTCCGTCAAGCAACTGGCGGCGAGGCAGCGAGTCGAAGATTGGGGAAGGGAGAATCTGCGGGCCGAGGCTCCCCGGACGGAGGACGGCCAGCGGCAGGATAGACCTCCGGAGCCCGCCCCGCAGGAGTCGGCCCCGGCACCGGCGCCGCCAGCACCGCCCCTCGAGCCCCCCAGCGAGCTCCCCGAGGCCACGGCATCGCTCACCTCCAGCATCGAGACGCCCCCGGAAGGGCTTCCGACCACCCCCGAACCTGCAGAGCACGAGGTCCCCAGTACGGCACCCGAGGCACCGCCGGATGAAGCTAGCGAGGGGCCAACCGGGGAGGAAACCAAGGGGCCAACCAGCGCCAGCAGCTTCGATTGGGAGCGCTGGCTGGGCATCCGCGGGGCTGCACTGCTGGGGGGCATCGTGCTCGCCCTGGCGGCCATCCTCTTCCTGCGCTACGCCATCGCCCAGGGCTTCTTCCCACCGGTGGTGCGCGTCGCCCTCGGTGCAGTGGCAGGGCTCAGCGCAGTGATCGCCTCCCAGGTGCTCCGCCGCCGCGGCTACGCCCAGACCGCCAACCCCCTGGCGGGAGGCGGAGTGGTGGCCCTCTATGCCTCGGTTTGGGCCGGCTACAGCCTCTACGGGCTGATCCCGCCTTGGGCTACCTTCGTCCTCATGGCCGCCGTCACCGTGCTCTGCGGTGGCCTGTCCTGGGCCTACCGCTCGTTGGTCATCGGTGTCCTGGGCCTCGCCGGCGGCTTCGTCACACCGCTGCTGCTGAGCAATCTGCAACACCAACCCTTGAGCCTGTTTGGCTATCTCCTGGTGCTCGACATCGGCCTGCTGGCGCTGGCCCGCAGCCGCCGCTGGCCGAGCTTGGCTGCCATCGGCCTCCTCGCCACCACCGCCTACCAGGTCGCCTGGTTGGGCGGCACCCTGGGGAAGGTCGCCCTCGGGCCGGGGATGCTGATCCTGGGACTCTTTGCCGGAGCGTTCGTGCTCCTGGGACCGCTCTCCCGCAAACCGAACGAGAGCCCCCTGGAGGGCTGGCAAGGGATCCACATCGGTGCGGTGCTCCTCCCCTTCGCCCTCACCCTGCGCTTCGCCGACGCCGACCTCTCCCCCCATCTCTACCCGCTGGGTATTTTCCTGCTGATCCTCGGGCTGGCGGCCCAATGGCTGGCCCGGCGCATGGGCGAGCCGCTGGTGGCCCTGGGCGCCGCCGGTGGCACCGTGGGAGTGGTGACGGTGTGGGCTCTGGGCACGGACTTGACGCCGGCGTTGGGCTGGGAGCTGGTGGCGGTGAGCCTGGGGCTGGCCTTGGGCTTCCATCTCTTCTTCGAGCTCTTCCAGACCTCCAGTGAGTCGCCGGAAGAGCCGTCGCGGGAGTCACCTTCGACGAGCTGGTTGCCGGCCTCGGCGGTGGCCCTCGGTCTGCTAGCGCTCATCGCCGTCCTCCCCGGATTCGAAGCCGCACCGAGCTTCTGGACCTGGTTGCTGGCCTGGGCAGTGCTCTTGGTCCTGCTGCTCCGGCTCCAGGCCTTGGCTGCTCCACCGCTTCTGGGGCTCGCAGCTTGCGCTCTGACCACCTTGGGCTTCTTCTCCGCGGGCCTGACGAGCCTCGATCCGCCGGCAGATTCCTGGGCGGCCCCGCCACCGTGGCTCTTCTTCACCGTCTACGGAGCCAGTGCGGTGCTCATCCTGATGTGGTCTCGGTGGCCAACGAGCCGCGATAGCTCGCGCAATCCATCCACCGCCCCCACCTGGAGCGCCCTTCTCTTCGCCGCCGGCCTGATCCTGCTCCCCGCCCTGACCGGGCTCCTGCCCGGCTTCGAAGCTCCCGGCCTGCTGGTGACCACCTTCGCCGGCACGGCCCTGGCCCTGGTTGCCATCCACCGCCTGCGCTCGCCGCTGGCGTTCGGTCTGCTGATCTTCGAGCTCTTCGCCTTCCACACGCTGTACACCACCGTCTCCGCGGTCTTCTCCTACCCGGGGGGCGAGGCGTCGGCGGAGCTCTACACCTTCCCCCCCAGACAGTGGCTACTCGCCGGATACTGGCTTCTGGCCGCCCTGCTCTGCGCCTGGCCGGTGTACTTCCGACGGCATCTCCAAGGCTCCCAAGCCAGGCCGCCGCTGCCGGGATCCCTGCGCCTCGCCGCCCTGGTGGGCCCCCTTTGGCTCGTCGGGCTCAGCATTCTCTTCTTCGACTTGTGGAGCGACGACCTCCTCGGCTTGGTTCCCCTCGCTCTCGCCCTCGTGGCCTTCGGTGTCGCTCTCTGGATCCGCCAGCTGGCTCGCCAGGGCGCCTGGTTCGCCGGGGACTCGGCGCGCCGCATCGGCCTGGCGTGGATGACCGGCTCCGGATTGGCGCTGATCGCCGTGGGTATTCCCATGCAATGGCGCGAGGAGCACCTCACCCTCGGTTGGACGGCTCTGGCGTTGGCGGTGCTGGCTTTCTGGCGGCGAGTGGACCAACCGGGGCTCAAATACCTCGGAGGCGGGCTGCTGGCATTGGTGACCCTGCGGCTGGTGGCCAATCCCTGGGTCTTGAGCTACCACCCGGTGGTGGACGGCGCGCGGGTCGGCTTGCCGGTGCTCAACTGGCTCGCCTACACCTACCTGCCGGCGGCGGCGGTGTTGATCGTTGGCGGACGCTGGCTGCGCCTTCGGGAGGTGCCGCGTCTGCGGCCGCTGGAGCGCTCCAGCCTCTACTCGAGCGCCCGCCCATGGCTGGCCTACGGCTGCTTCCTGGCGGCGGGGCTGGTGATCTTCGGCTGGATCAACCTCACCGTCTACGATGCTTTCACCCCCGGCGTCTTCTTCACCAACGACCTGGGCAGCGCCCTGGAGCGGGCGCCGGCGCGAGACCTCACCCTCTCCCTCACCTGGCTGGCCTATGCCCTCGTGCTCCTGGTGCTGGGCATCCGGGAGCGCTCCTCGGGCCTGCGCTGGGGCAGCCTGGTGCTAGTGCTGGTCACCGTGATGAAGGTCTTCCTCTACGACCTCGGCGAGCTGGAGGACCTCTACCGCGTCGCCTCCCTGGTCGGTCTGGCGTTCTCGCTGATCCTCATCTCCCTCGCCTACCAGCGCTTCGTCTTCCGTTCCTCCGAAGGTTCCGCGGAGGAAAGCTGAGACGAGGAGCTGACACGGTGGTCAGCGATCAGGTCATGGCTTCGCCGGAAATCTCCGGATGGGCGCGCACGAAGTCCACCAGACGCTTGACGTAGGTTTTGAACGGCGGGCAGGAGATCCCCGTGCCCTGCAGGTCCCGCTGGGTGTGGAAGGACGTGTAATGGGTCGGGTGGGCGAAATAGTCCACCGCCGGCGCCGGGATCTGCATCAGCTGGTAGACGCCGGGGACGTGGTCGATGAGGGCCTTGGCGGCGAATTTCATCATCGGAATGCGCACCACCCTGCGGTGAGCTGCCCGGCCGATGACCTGGATCAGCTCGTCCACCGTCAGCGGTGAGGGATCCGCCAGCTGATAGACCTCTCCGGCGGAATCCTCCCGCCCACTGAGATGGGCCATGGCCTCGATGACAAAGTCCTGGGGCACCAAGTTGGCCCGATAGCTCTTCGAATCCCCGACCACCGGCAGCACCGCGACATAGGGCTGCCGGAGGAGCCAGCGGATCACATAGTAGGGGCCGTCGAATTTCTGCGTCTCGCCGGTACGACTGTCACCGACCACGATGGCGGGGCGATAGATGGTCGCAGGCATCCCCTCCGCCATGCGCATCTGGACCTCCGCCTCGGCGAGGAATTTGGTTTCCTCGTAGTAATTGTTGAACACCTGCCCCTTGTCCAGGTCGTCTTCGGTGAAGGCACCGGCGTAGCGACCGCTGACATAGCAGGTGCTGATGTATTGGAAGCGCCGCAGATTGGGGCATTTCTCGGCGAAGTCCAGCATGTGGCGGGTCCCGTCGACGTTGACCCGCATCCCGATTTCGCGGGACACGCTGAGGTTGTACACCGCCGCCAGGTGGTAGATCTCCTCGACCCCTTCCCTCAGCTCCCGGGAGGCACCGAGCCCCAGATCCGGAGCGGTGATATCCCCCTCCGCCAATTCGATGCGTCCTTCCAGCGAGGGGTGGGCGATCACCAGCTCCTGAACCCGCTGCCGTGCCAGCACCGAGAACTTGGGCTGCACCAGACAGATCGCCCGCTGCTCCGGAGAACGCTCCAGAACGCGGGGCAGCAGGCGAGAACCGAGATAGCCGGGAAAACCGGTGAATAGGACGTCGGGCATGGGAAACCTCCTCCAGGAGGGGAATGTTCGTCGTGGACCTCGTCAGAAAGTGGAAATTGGACAGCCAGGGCCTCTGCAACCGCGGCTTGATTCCGTCGGGATCAGCGCAGGCCCGGCACGTGCCGTAGCCAGCGGAGCGTCTGGCTCATCATCTGGCTGAAGCCCCGGTGGCTCACTCCCGGCGGCGGCGCCACCGGCAGCAACCGCTGCACCGCCACCGTCTGGGATTCGGTGTATTTGAGGATCCCCTCGGCACCGTGGCGGCGGCCGACTCCTGAATCCTTGTAGCCTCCCATGGGCGCCGAGACCGAGCCCCAGGCGGCGGCGTAGGCCTCGTTGATATTCACCGTGCCGGCCTCCAGGCGCACCGCCAGCTCCAGGGCTAGCTCCGTATCCTCGGTCCATAAGCTGGCGTTGAGTCCATAGGACGTGTCGTTGGCCTGGGTCACCGCTTCCTCCACGGTGTCGAAGGGATAGAACGCCACCACCGGACCGAAGGTCTCTTCGCGGTAGAGCTTCATTCCCTCCTCGACCCCGGTGAGTACCGTCGGCTCGAAGAAATAGGGTCCCAGATCCGGCCGCGGCCGTCCCCCCACCACCACCGTGGCGCCCTTCTCGACGGCGTCGTCCAGGTGCTCCTGCACCTTGTCCAGCTGCTCTTGGGACATCAGAGACCCCATGTCGGCACCGTAGGCCAGATCCGCCCCCACCCGCAGGCAATGCACCCGCTCGGCGAAGAGCGTCAGTAGATCGTCGAAGATCGCCCGGTGGACATAGACCCGCTCAAAGGAGATGCACAGCTGTCCCGCGTTGGCGAAACAGCCGCGGATCAGGCCGTCGGCGGTGCGGTCCAAATCGGCGTCGGCGAGCACCACCGCCGGGTTCTTGCCCCCCAGCTCCAGGGCGCAGCCGATGAGCTGCTGCCCCGCCTGGGCCGCCACCTTGCGGCCGGTGGCGGTGCTGCCGGTGAAAGTCAGGAAATCGCTGTGCTCGATGAGCGGCTCCCCCAGGGTACGGCCGGCGCCGGTGACCACCTGAAACAAGCCGCTGGGGAGGCCCGCCTGGTAGAGCAGATCCACCACCCACAGGGCCGTGAACGGAGTGCGGCTATCCGGTTTGAGGAGCACCGCATTGCCCGCCATGAGCGCCGGGATGGCGTCGGTGGCGGCCAGGCTGAGCGGGTAATTCCACGGTGAGATGAAGCCGATGAGGCCCCGGGGATGGTGGTGTTCCCAGGTGGCGGTGAGCCCCGGCAAAGCGCCCATGCGGCGCTGACTGCGCAGATGATCCTCTGCGTGGTGAGCATAGTAGCGGCAGACGTTGGCGACATCCGCCACCTCTTCGTAGGCGTGGACCCGCGCCTTCCCCGCCTCCACCTGAATCAAGTCCAGCACCTCTTCCTGGCGATCCAGGATCAGATCATGTAAGCGCAAAAAGACCTCCGCCCGCTGTTCCAGCGTCCAGGTCTTCCACAGCCGCTGGGCATCTCGCCCCCGGCGTGCCGCTTCCACCACATCCTCCGCCGTCGCCTCCGGCACCTCTCCCAAAGTCTCCCCGGTGAACGGGGCCTGCACCGCCACCCACCGCCGGTCGCCGTCCGCCACCGTCACCCGTCCCACCAGCCGGTCCACGAACTCTCGACCAAATCGCTCTTCCAAAGTCCCCAACCGGTTCGGCCCCACCGCCCGGGGAGCCCACCCCAGCCTTCCCGAGGTCGCCGCAGCCGGTCGATCCGCCTCCGTCGCCAAGCGTAAAGAGCTCTTCCGATCCGTCGTCGTGGGTTGGGATGCCATCAGCGCTCAATCCTTTCTGCCAGCGGCTCAACGCCCCGCCAGCGGGGTCCTCGGGGGGCCGAGGGTCTTCCATTGTACCGACCTTGACGCGCTGCGGCAATCAACCGACCAACACTTGGGTCCCGCCCTTCTACCTTCCCACCAACACTTGGGTCCCCCGTCTTGGATTTCGGGAAAATTCCGCCCTTTCCCGAGAAAGGTGAGCGATCCCGGCCCCTTTTGCCCTCTTGCAGGAGTGAAAGGAGTTGTCATGAAACAACCGATTCGATTCGTACCCCTCGGCGGAGCCCTGGTCTTGGTCACCCATCGCTGTCTCCAGGCCCGCTTCCTGCTCACCCCCAACGGTCAGCTCAACAAGCTGGCCAAGGCCATCCTCGCCCGCGCCGCCCAGCGGACCGGCGTGCAGGTCATCGCCCCAGTCATCTTTGGCAACCACGTCCACCTACTGCTCTTTGTCCCCGACACCAAGGCCATGGCTCGATTCATGAACTATTTCGCCGGCAACCTGGCCCGGGAGGCCGGGCGCCTCCACGGCTGGTCCGGCAAGTTCTGGCACCGCCAATACTCCTACTCGGTAGTGGCCGACGACGAAGGCTCCCAGATGCAGGTCCTCCGGTACCTGCTCTCCCATGGCTGCAAGGAAGATCTGGTCGCCAGTCCTCTCCAATGGCCAGGCCTTCATCCCGCCTCGATGATCTTGGAAGGCCCGATCCATCGCGGCACTTGGGTGGATCGCACGGCCCTCTGCCATGCTCGCCACAACCGGCCGGCTTCTCCCCCCAAGCAGGAGGACTTCGAGCACGAGGAGATCCTCGAGCTAGCTCAGCTGCCTTGCTGGGCAGACCTATCCTGGGAGGAATATCAGACTCAAGTACGGGCTCTGGTGGATGAGATCGAGGAGGAGACTCGCATCAGGCACCGACAGAAGGGCACCAGGCCTCTGGGTTGCAGGCGAGTGCTCAAGCAGGCTCCCCACGCAGCTCCCAAACAGCCCAAGAAGGGCCCTGCGCCCCTGATCTTCGCCGCTTCGAAAGCGGTTCGCGAAGCCTTCGAGAAAGCTTACCGACTAGTCGTGGCAGCCTACATGAGCGCTTCGGCGAGATTGCGCTCTGGAGACCGGTCCGTACGATTCCCTGAGGGTACCTTTCCACCAGCTTTGGCCTTCGTGCATCCGGAGGCTGGAGCACGAGCGGGTTGAGGAGCTAACCTGGTCCCGGCCCTCTCAGACAACGAGACTGAATCGAGCTTTCTCTAGGGAATGTGAAGGAGCGGTGTAGTTGGCGGCAGGCAAGGATGCCGAGAAGCGCCGACTCGAACAGCAGATTCCACGCTGAGAGTGGGAAAAGAGGGAGAAGTGCGGCTCCTGAGGGCCTGAAATGATGGGGCGGACGAGCAGCTCCTCCCCACTAGACCAACAGATGGGTCCCGGAAATCACCTTCTTGGCCAAGAATCCAGCAAATGGGTCCCGACGTGGGATTACTCGGCCCACCGCCGCATGATCAACGCCCCGTTCGTCCCCCCAAACCCGAACGAATTCGTCAACGCGTACTCCAGCTCCGTCGGCCGAACCTCGTTGGGCACGAAATCCAGATCGCAACCCTCCCCCGGCTCGTCGAGATTGATCGTCGCCGGCAGGATTTGGTGATGGAGGGCCAAGGCCAGTACCCCGCACTCGAAACCACCGGCGGCTCCCAACATGTGGCCGGTGGACGACTTGGTCGAAGATACCGCCAGTTGGTAC
>JAXHTF010000201.1 GCA_034211275.1 Acidobacteriota bacterium | reverse complement strand
GAAACCCAACGGGCAGCGGTCGATCCGGGCCAGGACGTCGGATTTCGGCGCCTGGGGCGCCTCTATCCGACCTACGGTTGTTGCTGTGCCGGGTCACCCGTCTTCACGGGCATGACGGAGTGGTTGGAGTGGTGGTGGAGCGCGTAGGGAGCGTTGGAGGCTCCAGCACCTCCGCCCGGGGATCCAATCCCCGGGCTACCCAGGCACCGCCGGCTGCGCCGGCTCCCTGAGCCACCACCCCCCTGGTTCCTGCGCTCTAGCGTGGGAACCACCACGTCGATCCGCGCGATGCCGCCGAGGCCCCGCTCCAGCGGGGCGGGATACTGCTGAGAGCAAGCTTCGGGAGCCGGCAGAGCCGGCGGAATCTCATAGCTCGGGGTTTTTATCCCCGGGCGTGGGTGCCGGCAGGCTGAACTTCTGTGCACACCCTGACGTCCCCTCCCCCACCCCAGAGCCGGCTAGGAAGCCGGCGCTCCCAGGGTCTCCTGCCAACGCCTCGTGGGGCCGAGCCCAGCATTCAGAAATCAGAAGACCAGAATCCAGAAGACCAGAACTCAGGATTCAGAACCAGCACGAGAGACGGGAGAACACACACAACGAAAAACGACATTGTAGATCCAGTCGTACGGGTGATACCTGAAGCGCGCGGACGATTTTGCATTCTCACTATCCCAGTAGAATGTGCCGCCCTTTAGCCACGGAAGACCATTGTCATCCTTCTCCAGCGACCACTCCCAGACATTCCCCGCCAGGTCCCACGCTCCCTCCGCCGAAACCCCACCCGGATACATCGACACCGGCGAGGGCCGTCCGAGCCCACTCTCCTCGGTATTAGCCCGCCAGGCCTCGAAGTCTTTCCCCCAAGGATACAGCTGCCCCTCGGCGCCCCCCGCCGCCCGCTGCCACTCGGCCAGGGTCGGCAGCCGAATTTCTTCGCCGCTCAACAGCTTTCCCGCCGCCCGCAGCTCGCGGGTCCGCCAGGCACAATAGGCCTGCGCCTCGTACCAGCTGACGCCAACCACCGGCAGGTTAGCCCGGTTGTAGGTGCGGTTGCCCCAGAGGCGCGGATGCTGGGGCCATTCGCCTTCCCCGAACTTCTGCTCGAAGTCCACAATCTCCCGCTTCGCCTCCTCGCTCCACCACTCCCGCTCCAGGTTGTACCCCCCAGCCTCCACGAACCTCCGAAATTGAGCGTTGGTCACCGGGTATTTTCCAATCTTGAACGAGTACTCCAACGCGTCCGCCGGGATCTCCACCCAGTCGTCGAGATCCTCCGGCAACACTCCCAAGTCCGAGAGCGCCAGCCCCGCTTCGAGGCGCTGCTTCTGCGCCACCTCCTTGTGCACCATCACCGGTTGGAGCAGCTCCGGGATACTCTGCCGGAGCCGCTTGCCCGTCTCCCCCACCGCCCGGTGCGGCCCGAACTCGACCCAGACGGCACCGGCCAGCAGGATCAGGCGGACCGCAGCGCCCTCGGCAGCAGCGCCCTCCTCAGGTCCTTCGACGCCTTCGATGAGCTCGGAGAGCAGGGTTTGAACATCCTGGTAGCTGCCCTGGGAGCGCAGGTGCCCGCAGGCCAGCAGCAGCACCTCGCGCCAGGTATCGCGGGAAGCCAGCTTGCGAGCCTCGACGGTCCAATTCTCCTCCTCCAGCAGCCAGCGCGCCGCCAAATACTCCTGGAAGCTCCGATGCGGAAAGGAGAAAGTATCGATCTCCTTCTCCACCAGCAGGCCGCCGCGCTCGCGCATCAGCTCCACCACCCGGCTCGCCCAGCTCCAGCCGTGGTGTTTCCGCGGGTGGATCTCCGCCAGCGCCTCGCGTAGCCGGCCGGCACCGATCTGCGCATCTGCCTCGCCGCCGTGGGCTGCGTAGGTCAGCCGCCACAGGACCCGCTCCACGTCCGCCCGGTCGAGGTCGACGCCGGGCTCTTCGAGCAGGCTCACCAAGCTCTCCAAGCCGCCCTCGCTCTTCTGCCGCTCCCACTCCCACAGGAGCTGCTCGACGCATTCGCGATAGAGCTCGGCGCGGTTGTCCGGCAGCACCGCCCGCGCGTTGACCCGCGCCAGCATGGTGAGCAGCAGCGGCGTCTCGGCCATCTGGCGCAGCACCGGCCGATCCCCCAGAGCCTGTAGTAACCGCTCCCGCCGTTCCTCAGCGTCCTCGGGCTGGAGCCGTCCGATGCGCGCCAGCTCCTCATACCAGCGGTGCACGAACGTGCGGATCCGCTCGTCGTCCAGAGGCGCCAGGGTAACGTCGATAAAGGACTCTAATTGGTAGGCGGGATCTTCATAGGGCTTGACGCGGCAGGTCACCAGCAACCGGCACGGGTGAGCCACCGCCAAGCTTTCCACCGCTGCCACCAGCTTTCGCCGCCGGTCCTCCTCGGCTTCCTCTGCCGCCGGCACCTCGTCCAGACCGTCGAGGATCACCAGCGTGTCCTCGTCTTCCAGCCGTTCGAGCAGCCGATCCCGCTCCAGCCCCGGCACGCTCTGCTCCAGCAGCCGGTAGATCAGCTCGGCACCCTCGGCAGGTTCTTCTTGGCCGTTCTCGGGCGGATGCCATTTGCGGAGAAGCACTCGGAGGGGGAAGCCAGCGGCCTGGTCGTCATCACCCAACAAGGCCTGAGCCCGACGGTGGGTAAGATGGTTGATGAAGGTGGACTTGCCCGAGCCAGGATCGCCCAGAAGAACTAGCGAGCGGAAGCGGCCCAAAGCGTCGCGGACCGAGAGGGGCTTTAGCGCCTGCGACAGGAGCTGTGGGTCGACTTTTCTCCCAAGCTGCTTCGAGAGCCGTTCGAGCACTTTTCGATTCATTCCCGACAGGATCGAGCCATCGCCGGAGGCGAAGCCTCGCGGCCCCTTTCCTTCTTCCTGCCACAGCTCCTTCAAGGCTTTCTCTAATGGCTCCTCTGCGACTCCCAAACGCCCTGCCGCCAGGGCCGCATCCGCCGCCAGCGTCGTCTCCAGCTCCACGTAGACCCGCCCCAACGACGGCCGCACCAGCTTGCGATCACCGACTTCCCGGGCTTCTTCCGCCAGCGGCAGACGGTCGCAGTCGGCGGCAACCCGGCGGAGGTAACGCACCTCCGCGGGGAGAAGCTCCGGGCTCGCGGCGGCTGGAGCTTCAGCGGAGAAGTCCCCCAGTTCCTCCAACGCTTCGCAGATCTGCTCCGCGAACTCCGCCAGCCGCTCGTTGACCGCCTTGGATCCCAGTTCTTCGTGACGCAGGTCCCGCCAATCCCCTCGCTGGCGGCTCGCCACCAGCTGCGCCAGCGGGTCGTCGGCGCGCTTCTCCTCGCTCTCCAGCAGCGGCGTGCGTAGGTAGTAGATGGGCAGGATGAGCAGCTGCGTCGGCCCCAGCAATCCCTGCTCTCGAAGCCTCTTCTCGCGCTCGGCAAAGCGCTCCAGCTCCTCCCGGCAGGCTTTTCGCTTGAAGTAGCTCGGGGTGATGATGGGGATCAGAAAAGACGTGGCATCCAGGGCGCCATCGATCCGCTCCTTCCAAGCTTCCCCCCAGCCGATGTTCTTGCGGTCGACAAAGAGCGGGAACTCTTCCCCCGACTGCATCCGCACCTCCTCCGCCAGCCGCTCGCACAGCTCGACGAGCTTTCCCCCTTCGTGCTCGTCGTCCCGGCGGACGTAGCTGATGAAGGCGGCGGGGGCGGGTGAGTTGGGCATGGCAGAAGCTCTCCTACTCCCGGAGTCTGTGAAGTCAAGCGAGAGGGGAGGGCGCGGAACCTCTCAGCAGTCGCTGCTCTCGACGATCAGCGAGGTGGCCAATCCCATGTAAGCTTGCAATGGAATTTTACCGAATTTATCACTGCTTCCTAAGGCAGTGGCCGAGATGGGACACGAAGACCTATATTCCCAGATCCATTCCTGGCCGAGCCTGCTCAGAGCTTGGCGCAAGGCGCGGCGCGGCAAGAGAAACCTGCCAGCAGCAGCGTCCTTCGAGCTGACCGCGCCGGAGTCACTGTTAGTACTTCAGGCTGAATTGGCTGCCAAGAGCTATCAGCCCGGTCCTTACCACAGCTTCTTCATTCATGATCCGAAAAAGCGGCTGATCAGCGCAGCCTGCTTCCGGGATCGCATTGTTCACCACGCACTGGTCAATCTTCTCGAACCCATCTTCGAGCGGCGCTTCATCATCGACAGCTATGCGAACCGTAAAGGCCGCGGCAATCATGCCGCTATCGACAGGTGCCAGGAATTTGCCCGGCGGTACCGATTCGTGCTTCAGGCTGATGTGGAACAGTTCTTCCCGGCGGTGGATCATCAGATCCTACTTCAAACGCTGGAGCGAGTCGTTCGCGACCGGGATGTGATCGAGCTGTGCCGCCAAATTCTCGATTCGGGGAAGAGAATTCATCGAGACTCGTATCGAATGCGCTTCTTTCCCGGTGACGATCTCTTCGCCGTCAACCGGCCTCGGGGTCTGCCCATCGGCAATCTGACGAGTCAGTTCTGGGCCAACGTCTATCTCGATCCCCTGGACCACTTCATCAAACGACGGCTGCGCTGCGGCGGCTACGTCCGGTTCGTAGATGATCTCCTGCTCTTCGCGGACGACAAAAGGACGTTGGGGCGCTGGAGGCGAGAGTTGATCGCAAAGGCCGCCGGTCTCCGCTTGACTCTCCATGAAACCCGATGTCAGACACGACCGGTCACCGAAGGGATCCCTTTCCTGGGATTTGTCGTCTACCCGCACCACAAGCGGCTCAAGAGGCGAAAAGGGATCGCGTACCGAAGACGGCTCAAAAAGCTCTTGGGAGCCTACCAACTAGGCAGAATCGGACGGATCGAGCTTCGATCTTCGATCCGAGGCTGGGTCAACCACGCTGCCTTCGGAAATACCTATGGCTTGCGGCGCCGACTCTTTGAGCAGCACCCCATCCGACCACCACGGGATCCCCGAGAATGAAACCGAGCAGGGACTCGCCGATTTTCTCTCGAATGCAGGTTTTGTTGATCTGGGTCGTTCGCACTACGCGGCGTTTCCCTCGGGATCAACGATTCGGCCTAGCCCAGCGCATTCTTCAGCAGGCCTTCCGATTGGAAGACCAGTTGGTCACCGCTGCAGTGGACCGAGAGAATCAGAAAGATCGGCTTCTGGAGGCGGACATCGCCCTCACCGGTCTGCGGCGCAGCCTGCTCCTGGCACACGAGATGGGCTTTCTGTCGGACGGCCAGCTGCGCCACGCGACCGAGATGCTCGCAGAGATCGGACGCCTTCTCGGCGGCTGGCGTAAGCGGTAAGACGGTCCGGCCCGAGGCTCCCACGAGCCGAGGGGCCGGACCTCGGCGATAGATGCCCTACCGGCGGCGCCGGCAGGCCGGGACCAGGCCGCGCCGTCTCTCGTGCTTGCCTCGGGACGGCGGTACAAACAGCGCCGCCCAATTCCGGCTTCCAGCCAGCGAAAGGCGTGAGAACACACACAACGAAATCCGACATTGTTGTTCCTGTCGTTCGGGTGATTCCTGTTGCGCGCGGACGTTCCGGCCAGGCCCCGCCGCGCCGGCCGTGAGCCGGCGCGGCATTGGGAAGAATACAGCATCCAGAAATCAGAAACCCAGAACTCAGGATTCAGAATCAGCACGAGAGACAGGAGAACACACACAACGAAATCCGACATAGTCGTACCCGCCGCCCGGGGGAACCCTGAAGCGCGCGGACGTTCCAGAGCTATCGCTATCTCGATAGTATGCGCCGCCCAGCAGCCAAGGCCATCTGTCCTCTTCTTTCTCCAGCGACCATTCCCAGACATTCGCCGTTAGATCCCACACCTCTTCCGCCGACACTCCGCCCGGGGACATCGACACCGGCGAAGGCCGTCCGAGCGCGCTCTCTCCGGTATTGGCCCGCCAGGCCTCGAAGTCCTTCCCCCAGGGATACTCCTGCCCCTCGGCTCCCCCCGCCGCCCGCAGCCACTCGGCCAGAGTCGGCAGCCGGATATCCTCTTCCTCGGAAAGCTCCCCCGCCGCCCGCAGCTCGCCGGTCCACCAGGCGCAGTAGGCCCGCGCCTCGTACCAGCTGACGCCGACTACCGGCAGGCTAGCCCGGTTGTAGGTGCGGTTGCTCCAGAACCGCGGATGCTGGGGCCAACCGCTATTCCCGACCCTCTCCTCGAAGTCCAGAATCCCGCTCTTTGCCTCCTCGCTCCACCATTCCTTTTCCGGATCGTACCCCCCAGCCTCCACGAACCTCCGGTACTGAGCGTTGGTCACCGGGTACTTCCCGATCTTGAACGAGTAGTCCAGCGTGTCCGCCGGGATCTTCACCCACTCGTCGAGATCCTCCGGCAACACTCCCAAGTCCGAGAGCGCCAGCCCCGCTTCGAGGCGCATGGCAGGAGGCAGATCACGATGTTGCATGAGCTGCGTCAGGAGGATGGGAATCCTCTCTTTCAGTTCCTCACCGGTGCCCTCGCCGGGACTTTGAGAATCGAGCTCCTGCCAAGCGAGACCGGCGACCAGGATGCGTTGCCAATGGCGCGCTTTCTTGGGAGGTTTGCCCGAAACGAGCCGGTGGATCAGGCTCTCGACATCGGGAGCGCCCACCGCGTGGCCCAGGTAGCTGGCGGCGAGGAGGAAGACCTCGCGCCAGACCTGCTGCTCCACCAGCTGGCGTAGACCCAGGCTCGCCCGCTGCTCTACCAGCCAGCGGGCGGCGAGGTACTCCTGAAAGCTGCGGTGAGGGAAGGTAAAGACTCCGGGTTCATGCTCCACCAGCAGACCGCCGCGCCGCTGCATGAGCTCGATGACCCGTTGCGCCCAATTCCAATCGTCATCTGCCAGCTTCGCGAGCTTCTCGCGCAACGGAGCAACCGGCAGATCGGCGGTCTGCTTGCCGGACTCTCCGTGCACCTCGAAAGTCTGGCGGCGCAGCACACGCTCGAAGGCGTCCCGCTCGATGAGCACCGGAGCCTCCGCGAGCAACAGCCCCAGGCTGCGCAGCTCGCCGTCCTCACTCTTCACCCGGTCCCATTCCCACAGCAGTTGATTCACGCATTTGCGGTAGAGGGCTTCGCGGCCCTTCGGCAGCTGATCTTCGGCGTTGACCTTGGCCAGCATGGTGAGCAGCAGCGGCGTCCGCGCCATCTCCACCAACACCTCGCGGCCGGGTTGCCACAACTCTTGCAGCAGACGGTCGCGAGCTGCCGTGGCCCGCGCGGGTTCCAGCTGACCGATGCGCTGGATCTCCTCGTACCAGCGGTGGATGAACGTGCGGATGCGCTCGTCGTCCAGGCCTGCCAGCACATAGCTGGGACAATCGGGCAGCTGGTAGCCGGGATCTTGATAGGGCTTGACCCGGCAGGTGACCAGGATCTTGCACCCATCGTGAGCGGTGCCGAGAGCCGAGATCGCCTGGATGATCAGGCGCCGTCGATCCGCATCTCGGCCCTTCTTGCCGGGAGCTTTTTCCGGCTCCGGCACCTCATCGAGACCGTCGAAGAGCACTAGCGTTGACGGTTCGTCGAGGCGCTCCAGAAGGCGTTGCCGGGAGAGCGCCGTCTGGCTCTCCAGCGCCCGATAGGCCAGCTCTCTCACTTCGGCAGCGCTCAGCTTCTTGCGAGCGGCGCCCCCTCGACGGTCCTGAGGAGTGTCTCGCGACGCTTCCTCGCCCCCTTCCCCGACAAGACTCGCGCTCCACCGCCGCAGCACCACCCGCAGAGGGAAGAGGGGCTCGTGAAAATCCCTCCCGAGAACCTGCTTCCAGACCTCATCCTGCACGAGCCACGCCCGGGAGAAGAGCGTCGCCAGGTGATTGACGAAGGTGCTCTTTCCCGAGCCAGGATCACCGAGGAGAACCAGCTGCGGTTCCGTGGCCAGAGCTTCCAGTGCCGAAACCGGGCGCCGCGCCGCCCGCCACTGATGCTCGGACTCGACCCAAGCATGCAGCGGGTGGTCCTCATCGATCTCTTGCGGCCAGACCAGGGACTCTCTATCCGAGCGATGGCCCGCAGCACGGTCCTCGGAGCCGTGGGCTGCCCACGCCTCGATGAGCTTCGGACGTTCCTCTTCCGGAACCTGCAACCGACGGAGCACGTGCTCGAGGTCCGGCGAGGTCTCGGTGTCCAGAGACACGTAGACGTTCGCCAGCGAAGCCGACTGCCGCCGGGTCGTGTCACGGCTCTCTGCTTCCTCCGCCAACGGCAGCCGGTCACATTCCTTGCGCAGCTCGCGGAGCATGTGGGTCTCTTCGGCGGTGAGCCGGTTTACTGCGCCTTTGACCGCTCCCTCACCTGCCAGCTCCCTCACCACTTCGGTGAGCAGGGCACCGATCCGCTCCAGGCTCGCTCCCTGCACCCCCGCCCGCTCCACCAACACATGGAGCAAATCCACACCTTGCTCCGAAGCCTCGGCCGTCCGCTCGCCAGACACCGCGACCTGGCGTTGCAGTTGCTCGATGTTCTGGCTCGACGCGGCGATGATCTGGGTCAGACCCTCGAGCTTGGAGAGGCGAACCAGTTGCTGAGTATCGCGAACGACGGCACCGAATTCCGGATCCGCGGCGAGGTGGCGTTCGATGGCTTCGAAGAAGGCGTCGAGGGGCAGCTCCAGGGCGGCCCAGCGCTCACTGGCACCTTCGCCATTGCGTTCCAAATAGTGCTGGCGCAGGCGCCCGAAGTCTGGCGTCCCCTGCAGCAGAATCCGCCGCGTGACCTCCTGGGCGAAGGGTGCGTGATCGAGGAGCGCCACTACCTCGCGGCTGTGCTCGTCCTCACCGGCGAAGTACTCATCCCTCACTTCCAGCCGAGCCTCATTCACCGCCCGCCGTACCGCTTCGCCGGCGACTCCTGCGGGCTGGCCACCGATCTTCTGCCGCACGGTCTCGGTCCGCGTCGCCAGCGGTCCTTCCAGGCCCTTCCCTGCCAAGGCTTCTACTGTGCCGCCCACTGCGGCGCTCAGGAGCAATTCGAGCATCGTTTTCGAACCTCTGTGATTGGTTTCGGAGACACGATAGCAAGAAATGGTTGGTGCCGCGTGGATGCCCATCTTCACGGGCATGACAGGTGGGTTGGAGGGGCGGTGGGGCGGGTAGGGAGCGTTGAGGTTCCAGCACCTCCGCCCGGGGATCCAATCCCCGGGCTACCCAGGCACCGCCGGCTGTCGCCGGCTCCCTGAGCTTGCTTTCGGCAACTACCTGCCCCGCGGTCGCGGGGCCTCAGCGAGGTCGCGAGATCGAACGTAGAAGGTTCCCACGCTAAAGCGTAGGAACCAGGTGGCGGGGGGAGGGTTCCGGAGCCGGCTTTAGCCGGCGGAATTGTAGTAGCCCGGGGATTGGATCCCCGGGCGGGGCTGGCTCAACCACCATCGCTTCCTACCTCCACTACCAGCCCCCTCACCCCAGAGCCGGCTGGGGAGCACCTTATGCCGGAAAATCAGTGCCGGTAGAAGGTCTTCCCCACCAGCTTCCAGCCATCCTCGAAGTGGTAGAGCGAGATGTAGTCGGTGAAGATTTGTTCGCCGTCGCGGTAGAGGTCGACTTTGGTGACGGCGGCGGTGGGGGTGTGGTCTAGGACGGTGATCTTGGCGGTGGTTTTGGGCTTTTCGGTGGGTTCGTCCGAGGAGGATTCCTCAGCCTGCTTCGCCTTGGAGGCTTCGATGCGCTCGATCCAGCCGTCGCGGGTGACCTGGCGGATGCCGTCGTCGGTGCGGATGAACATGATGAAGGACTCGTGGAAACCGGCGCGGATCTTTTCCGGGTCCTGGTCGATGTGGATGCCTTGGACGTAGGCGGTGTCGACGGCCTCCTGGATGGCGGCGATGGTGGCTTCATCGGCGGTCAGGGCGGGGGCGGCGGCGGAGAGAGCGAGGGCCAGCAGGGCCGGGACGAGACGCTTCATGGGGTCCTCCTTCGGAATGTGGAGCGAGTATTTCATCCTAGGGTGGCGCCGAGGGCAAGGGCGATATCATCGTTACCAGTCTCTGGTATCAGGAGGTGAAACCATGGCACAGCTCATCGTTGGGAATCTCGAGGAAGCATTGCCCAACGCAAGCCCCCAAAGTTGACGGAATAACCCTTCCCGAATAATCTGGAACAAAACGACAAAGCGCTGCAATCGAGGGCTCTGCGCCATCCCGTGGGGAACGCTCTATCGCGATCTCAGGGGCTGATTGCCGTGATCGTCCATGGTTTCTGATCCGGGAAGGGGTTCACGAGATGGCAGAAACTCAAGACACCTATGTCAACCTGAGCGGAATCACCCGACTGCTAAGGTTTGCGCTCTGGGTGGGCATCGTTCTCGCGGTGGTCAACACTGGCTCCGACCTGTTGGAGATCCAGCTGCTGGAGAAGGTCGCCGCGGGCGGCGGCATCACCGATGAAGAGGCCGACGTCAACGACATGAGGCAGCTCCTGCTGGGGGGCGTCGCCTTTGTGGTCTTCCTGGTCACCGCCGTCGTCTTCCTGCGCTGGATCTACATCGCCAAGCGCAACGCTCGCTCCTTTCACCCGGGGGAGCTGAAGTACACGCCGGGCTGGAGCGTGGGCTGGTTCTTCATCCCCTTCGCCAATCTGTGGAAGCCCTATGACGCCCTGAAGGAGACGTTCCAGGCTTCGGATCCCGAGTACACCGACAATTGGAGGGCAGCGGACCCACCCAGCTTGCTGCCCTTCTGGTGGGCGCTCTGGCTGTTGAGCGGTCTCGTGGGCCAGATTCTCTTTCGTTGGTCGATGAAAGCGGACTCCCTCGATGAGCTCATCTACACCGACTGGGTCCAGATCGTCTCCAACGGCCTCGACGTCATTCTGATCCTCGTGGTGCTATCCCTGATCGGCAAGCTGAGCGGATATCAAGGCCGGACGTTTCGCAAGCTCGAGGCCCAGGCCAGAGCCCGGGAGAGTGCCCAGGAGAATGCTCTGACTGCGGAAGGCGGCCTCTCGGGAGCCGGCGAGGCCTCGATCACACCGGTTTAGGCTTGCCGCCGACAGGCCTTCCTATTCCAGCATCCGCCGAGTCTTCCAGCCCCGGTAGGCGAAGAGCACCGGCAGCCCGGCCCACATGGCTAGCCCGACCGGTCCCCACAGCGGATGGAGACGGAGGCGGGCCTCGATGGTGTCGTCGACGCGAGTGATGCTGGCATCCTCGGCGGTAAAGCGATGTTCGTGGCGCCAGGAGGTGAAGGGGCCTTCTTCTTGCACATCGGCGAAGCCACCCTCGCCGGGCTGGAGATCTTCGAGGGCTTCGAGGCGGGCGGTCCAGCGGACGGGCACCGGGCCGACCCACAGGCGGAAGGTCATGGAGGTGCCCGGGACCAAGCGCTCAGGGGCCTGCAGGACCTTCATGGGAACGAGCTTCGGGGTCAGAGCTTCCAGGCCGCTGGCAGCGGAGTGGAATGCTTCGACCTCCTCCAACGGTGCCTGGACGCGGAAGCGGCGGTGGAATCTCATCGCGGTGACCAGCCTGGACGCTAGCCGAGCAGGTCTTCCAGCGCCGCCGCCAGACGCGGGAAGCGGAAGGTGAAGCCGGCTTCTTCTAGACGCTGGGGCAGAGCCCGCTGGCCGGTGAGCAGGACGTCGGCCATTTCGCCGAGCACCGCCCGCAAGGCGAAGGCCGGAGCGGGAAGGAGGGACGGGCGGTGCAGTACGGCGCCGAGTTCCTTGCCTAGCCGGGCGTTGGTCACGGGCTCCGGTGCGGTGAGGTTGAAGGGGCCGGAGAGCTCCGCTTGCCGGAGCAGGAAGAGGATGGCTTCGATCTCGTCCTCGATGTGGATCCACGGCACGTATTGATCCCCACTGCCCGCCGGACCACCGGCGAAGAAGCGGAAGGGGAGGCTCATTTTCGGCAACGCACCACCCTCGGCGCTGAGCACCACGCCGGTGCGCAACAGCACGCGGCGGATGCCGGCGTCCGCCACCGGCTGAGTCGCGCCTTCCCAGGCGAGGCAAACGAGGGCCAGGAAGTCCTCGCCGGCGGGAGAGGACTCGGTGACCTTGCGATCGCCGGTGGGGCCGTAGTAGCCCACCGCCGA
>JAXHTF010000200.1 GCA_034211275.1 Acidobacteriota bacterium | reverse complement strand
GCCCCCCGACTCCGCGGGCAATGTCTACACCGTGGGTGATTTCCGCGGCACCGCTTTCTTCGGGTCGGGGATCCTGACCTCCGAAGGCCTGAACGATTTCTTCGTCGTCAAATACGACGTCAACGGCGATGTGGTGTGGGCCGCCAGCGGCGGCGGTCCGTCGGTGGACGTGGCCTACGACCTGGCGGTGGACGATTCCCAGAACGTCTACGTTACGGGGTATTTCAGCGGCACGGCGGAGTTCACAAGCGGCGGCAGCGGGGGAGTAGCGTTGGTGCAGCTGTCCGGGACCGATGCCTACGGTGAGCTCTTCGTCGCCAAGCTCGACATCGACGGCAATTGGGAATGGGCACGGCAGGCGGGACACGACGGCGGGCAGGATGAAGGGCGCTCCATCGCCGTCATCGCCGGCGACGAGACCACCGTCCCGCCGACCCCCGACGGGGTGGTGGTGGCGGGCTATGCGTGGTGTCCGGTCTTCTACGACGAGGACGGCACTGCCGCCAGCGGTCTGGCCCAGGACACTTTCTGTGCCGGTACCGCGGACACTCCCTCGGCGCTGGTGGCGCGCCTCGACACCGCTGGCAATTGGGTGTGGGCCAAGAGCGGCGGCGCGGACGATACGCGGGAAGAGCTGATGGAGCTGGCGGTGGACTCCACCGGTGCTCTCTTCGTCGCCGGCCAGTTCTATTCCACGGTAAACCTCGCCGGCTCGACCCTCAATCCCACCGGGTCGGTGCCGGACCTGCGGCTGGAGTTCTATCACCGGCTCAACACCGAGTCTCGCTACGACGGCGGTGTTCTCGAGTATTCCGTGGACGGCGGCGCTTGGACCGACATCCTGGCAGCCTCCGGCGGGGTGCCCGCCGACAGCGGTCGCTTTTTGGAGAACGGCTACAACAGCACCGTCCCCGGTGGTTATTACAGTCCCCTCATTGGCCGCCAGGTCTGGAGCGGGGACAACGGCGGCTTCCAGCGGGTGTTGGTGGACCTCAGCGATTTCGCCTTCCGCGAGGTGCGGTTCCGCTGGCGCTTCGCCCAGGACGTCAGCGTCGCTGATCAGGGTTGGTGGGTCGACGACGTGCGCATCTACGCCGAGAGCGGGGGGGTCCAGGCCGAGCTCTTCAACGAAGACTTCGAGGACGGCCTCGGGGATTGGAATTTCGCCCAAGGGCCCTGCGGCGGCGGCGGCATCTGTCTGCCTCAATCCTGGTTCCTGACCACCAGCGACAGCCGTTCCGCGAGTCAGTCGATCTTCGTCCAGGACACCGCCTTCGGCACCTTGGGCATCCCCCTGGTCAAGGACGAGGTCGCCGAGATGAGGCCGACGGTGACCCTGGGGTCTTTGGAGGGAACTCCCTTCCTGGCCAAGCTGCAGGACAACGGCACCGACCTGCCGGATTGGGAGTGGGCGGAGCAGCTGCCGCAGGAGGTGAACGTTTGGGATCTGGCCGCCTACGAGGCCAGCTCCACCGAACGCTATCTCGACGTGGCGGGCTTCCAATCGGGAGCGGGAAGCTTCGGCGGCTACACCCTGCCCTACAGCTCCGGCGCCTTCCTCGCCCGCCTGCAGGACGGCGAGGACGCCGCCACCGATTTCACCTGGGAGTGGGCCAGCGGCGCTTCCGGCGGCATCGGCCGGGCCCTCGCCCACGACGACGACGGCAACGTTTACGTCACCGGCGAGTTCACCGACCAGGTCGTCTTCCCCGACTCGGTGGGAACCTACGATGCGGTGGTCGAGGACGATGGGGTGACCGGCTCGACGGACGTCTACGTCGCCGGAGTGGACGGCACCGACGGTAGTTTCGAGTGGGCGCTCACCGCCGGCGGCAGCGGCGAGGACCGGGGCTTCGGCATCGCCACCGACGGCACGGAGAATGTCTACGTCTCCGGCGACTTCGAGGATACGGCCCTCTTTGGGGATCGGGAGCTCGTGGCCGGTCAGAAGGACGTCTTCACCGCCAACCTGGAGCTCGACGACAGTACCGGCGATGGCGAGTGGTTCACCATCACCCTGGAAGATTGGGTGGTGGGAGCGGAAGTGCCGGCGCCGTCGGGGGCCTTCCTGGACCCCGACTATCCGGTGGAATCGCAGCCGGAGATCTCCATCGACGCTCCCGGCAGCGCCATCCCCGACTATTTCTTCTACAGCGCCTCGGAGGCCAAGCTCTACGCCCTGCAGCCGGTGGCGGCGGAGGTGCGCTGGAAGGTGCCGGGGGACGGCGGCGGTCCGCCGGATCTCACCGATCCGGAACGCATCATCGTCCTCGGCGAGAGCCGGCTGCCGGACACCTACTGCCCGGAGCTCGATCCGGTGGCGGACGCCTGCCGCCAGGTGCACATCGCCGGGGCGCCGGCGGAGATCGAGCGTTCCGGCCTGGGGCTCTCCTTCGCCAGCTTGGTGACCACCTACTCGTCCTCCGCCAGCACCGACGCGGCGGTGGAAGCGAAGGTCTTCAACGCCACCTCTGAGGGCTTCAGCGTGCTGCTCTACGCACTGGCGGAAGGGGATCCGGACACCTCCAACAATCCGGTGGCGGTGGAGGTGGTGGAGACCCTGCCCTACAACACCAACGTGGAGGCCGCCGGCACCGCGGTGTTCGAGAACAACGCCGCCTGCACCGTCGGCAAGCGCATCGAGCCCCCGGCCGCCCACGACGAGCCCGGCCGCGGCGGCTACGTGCTCTTCGAGCGCGCCTTCTTCGACGCCTCCGAGCCTTACGACCGGGACGCCCGCCTGGGCAGCATCTTCCCGGTCAACGAGGTCAATCCCAACACCTCCGACGGCCAGGATTTGATGGCCGTGGCCTGGTACCAGGGCAACTCCCGGAGCATCTACTGGCCTTCCCGGTCGGTGCTCTACGACTGCCAGTGGCCGGTGCAGCCGGACAAGATCATCATCGCCAGCGAGCAGGGCTCGGAAGTTCTGGGGCAGCCGGTGCTGGATCCGGCGATCTATCCCAACCTGATCCTCTACAACCAGCCCGACGCCTCACTGCCGGGCTTCAACCCCAACGACGAGCATGCGGTGATGCTCCCCGGCACCCTGGGCACCGGCTTCGACGCCATCTTCGCCGTGCGCGCCGACTTTGCCCTCACCGCCAGTCATCGGGACGCCTCCGAGCCCTACGTGCTGGCTCGCTATTACGACAGCGATGCCGCCGACTACGACTTCCTGACCTACCAGGTGCTGGCCACCGGTGCCGGCTACAACGAGTTCCAATACACCGGCACCGCCGGCACCAAGATCTTCGCCCCGTACCCGGTGCGGCTGCTGGGGGGCTGTGCCGAGACCAGCGGTTCCGGCGACCCCTTCTTCCTCGACTATCAGAACGCCGCCTGGGCCAAGGCCGACGGCGACGTGACGGTGCAATATTGGTATCCGCTCCAGTCCACCTTCTATTACGACCGCAACCGGGACGGCGTGCAGGACGCCGCCCCCCTGGAGTGCATCCCGTGGATGGATCTGCTGCCCGGCACCACGCCGCCGGGGGATCCCATCGAGGTGAGCTACCGCATCAGCTGGCCGGACGAGATTCCCAGCCTGCTGGTGGGGGAGACCCTGCTCAAGCCCAAGCGCGGCCTGCCCAACATCGTCGACCAGGCGTCGGCGGAGATCGTCTTCGACGAGCTGTTGGACCGCGGCGCGGACGGCGCCGGCGCTCTCGCCCAGCTCATCGATCCCTTGAATCCGCGCACCGTGCAGTTGGTGGATCAGGACGGCACGGCGGACGCCGACGGCAACCTGCCGACGGTGCCGCTGACCGCCGACATCGCCACCGAGCTGGATCCGGAGACCGGCCTGGAATCGCTGGTGGCCAGCGCCGACGGCACCATCAAGCTGCCCTTCCACCTGCGTAGCCGGCTGATCTACAACCCGCTGCTCTTCACCCTCACCTTCCAGGGCTATTTCGAGGAGCAGCCCACCGGTGAGCCGCTGCTGCTGCTCAATGTGATGACCGATCCGGAACGCGAGACGCTGCTGGCGTTGAGCTCCGACGCCGACTATCAGGCGGCCATCGAGGAGCTCTACGACCTCTCCCGCAATCCCCGGCAGCTGGACCTCCAGGACGTCGTCGGAGTGCGCGACGGCGAGCCCGACCAGGCGCTGCTCATCGGCGTTCAGGACGCTTGCTACGGTGACTTCTGCCGGCTGGAGGCCATCGATCCGGCGGATGCCGACGGCAACCCCACGCCCATCGATCCGGACACCGGCCTGCCGGTGGGGGACGGCATTCCGGAGCCGCTGCAGGTGCTGGGCAACAGCCCCGCCCTCACCGCCGGCGCCGCCCAGGGCACCGGCTATCTGACCCTGGCGTTCAACAACCATCCGAGCCTCAACCCACTGCCGGTGAACCTGACGGTCATCGACGTCAGCTGTCTGCTCTACCCGGAGCCGCCGGACACGCCGGAGGTCTTCAGCCCCTACCAGGGCGAGCTGTTGGTGATCGAGAGCGACAACGTCTTCGACGAGCAGCTCACCCTGCGCCACAGCGGCGACTTCGGTGGTGCGTCGGATCAGCTGATCTTCGAGTGGTACACCCATCCGGACTCCGACGGCACGCCCCCCATGCCGCTGCCGGATCCGGAGGGCGGGCAGCTCAACGGCTGGCTGCAATATCCGGTGCCGGACGCCCAGGGAGCGGTGGACATCACCATCGAAGGAGCCAATCTCCAGACCCTGAGCGACAATTGGTTTGTCGTCCGCTACCGCGGCCTGCCGGCCTGCGGCAACGACACCGGCTTCAGCGTCTTCGCCGGCAAGGGCGGTACGCCGCTGGAACCCCGGGCGCAGCTGGCGGAGGGGTGGATCAAGCGGGTGGTGCGGGGCCTCAACCCCTTCGAGGCGCGGGTGCAGGATTTCCACTCCGCTCCCACCAACACCTACGCCTCCATGCTGGTGCAGCTGGGCAAGCGCTACGAGGGCGACATCGCCTTCAATCCCACCGCCGACAACCTCAACTCCATCGGTCTCATCGAGGCTTATGAGACGGTGCTGCGCCGCGGCCTCAGCCTGAGCGTCGGCGGCACGCCGCCGGTGGATTATCCGCCGGCCAATACGGCGCTGCTGCTGGTGGCCTCGCGGATCAACGACTTCTACAACCTGTTGGGCAACGAGGCCTACGCCGACGCCCAGGATCCGATGATCGGCTTCGGCACCGACAGCGGTGTCTACGGCACCCTGGCGCCGGCCATCTTCTCGTTCCAGAACCAGCTCGCCTCGCTGCTGGAGGAGGAGCTGGTGCTGCTGCGGGGCCGCGACGGCGCCGGCGCGCCGGTGGAGGTGCCACCGGTCTACAACCGCCTGTTCTGGAATTTCACCTCCGGCCAGGGAGAGTTCGCCTACGCCCTGGGCTACAACATCACCGATCAGGACCTTGACGGCGTGGTGGACGTCACCGACGCCAGCATCCTCTTCCCCCAAGGCCACGGCGACGCCTGGGGGCACTATCTGACCGGCGTCAAGACCTACTATCAGCTGCTGCGCCATCCCTTCTTCACCTGGATTCCCACCCAGGAAGCGGTGCTGGTGGGCGGCACGCCGGTGCAGGTGGACTTCTTCGACGAGCGCCAGTTCGCCGCCACCGCCGCCTCCAAGGCGCAGGTGGGAGCGGAGATCGTCGACCTCACCTACCGCGCCCGCTACGTGGAGGATCCTTCCGGACAGTGGCAGGGCTATAAGGATTCGGATGCGGATCGCGCCTGGGGCCTCTCCGAGTGGGGCCGGCGAGCCGGCCAGGGGGCCTATTTCGACTGGGTGGTGGGCAACGCCATCCTGCCGGAGGAGGACGCCGACCCGGATCACGTGGGCATCCAGAAGGTGGACCGCACGACGGTGGAGGAGCTGGACGAGATCGTCGGCCACTTCGCCGACATCCAGACGCAGCTGGACGAGGCGGACCAGGGCTTGAACCCCCTGGGGGTGGCCAAGGGAGTGGTGCCCTTCGACATCGACCCGTCGCTGGTCAACGCGCCCTTGGGCTTCGCCCAGACCCACTTCGAGCAGATCTACGACCGCGCCGACCAGGCCATGGACAACGCCGTGGCGGTGTTCAACCACGCCAACCAGCTCACCGAGCTGCTGCGCCGCAACCAGGACACGGTGGACGATCTGACCATCAATGTCACCTCCCAGGAACGGTCCTACAAGAACCGGCTGATCGAGATCTTCGGCTACCCCTACAGCGACGACATCGGCCCCGGCGGCACCTATCCGGCGGGCTACAACGGTCCCGACCTCTACCACTACATGTACGTCGACCAGACCGATCTCACCGGCACCCGGGAACAGCCGGTGCAGGTCTTCACCGCCGAGTTCGAGCCCTTGGGGGCGGTGGGCTTCTTCGACTTCTCTCCCGACGCCGACTGCACCGATCCCTTCGGCGACGGTTGCTCCTTGTCGAGCCCGCCGTCGACGCCCATGACCGTGGAGTACCACCGTAGCGGCTCGGCGGATTCCTACGCCCTGATCAAGCCGCCGGCCTGGACCGGCGCCCGGCGTGCCACCGGCGAGCTCCAGGATCGGCTGTCGGACCTGCTGGTGGCGCTCAATTCCTACGAGCAGATCCTGCAGCAATACGACAATCTGCTGGTGGACATCGAGGACGCCGCGGAGCTCCTGGAGGTGCAATACCAGGTAGGCAAGCGGGAGATCCAGATCCGCAGCGATGCGCGCAACGAGGTCAACAACCTCAACGTCGCCATCGGCGTGCTGCAGGCGACCCAGATCGGGCTGCGCCGCGCCGCCGACGGGGTGCGCCAGACCTTCGAGGCGGCGGACGAGTGCGTGCCCGACTCGGTGGTGGTGGGCTTCTCCAACGGCGGGGACATCTTCGCCGCGGTGGAGTGCACCCTCGAGGCGGCGAAGCTCGGTGCTTCCTTCTTCCTCGACGTCGCCGCCGACGCGGTGCAGATCGCCGAGAATTCCACCGCCCTGGCCAAGGAGGACGTGGCCCTGCAGGCGGACCTGGAGGTCACCACCCTGAACAACGAGTTCGAGGTGCTGCAGAAGGTCAAGGAGCTGGAGGCGCTGCTGCGGGAGGAGCCGCTGCTGCGCCTGGAGGCCTACGCCCGGCGGGAGATCATCGAGCAGGAGAAGGGCAACTACCTGGCGGCCCTGGCCAAGGGGCAGCGGCTGCTGGCGGAGCTGGCCCAGTTCCGCCGCAACACCGCCGCCGACGTCCAGGTCTACCGCTACCAGGACATGGCCTTCCGGGTCTTCCGCAACGATGCGTTGCAGAAGTACCGCGCCCAATTCGACCTGACGGCGCGCTACGCCTACCTGGCGGCGGCGGCCTATGACTACGAGACCAACCTGCTGGGGGACGATCCCCAGGGCGGTCAGGACTTCTTCACCGACATCGTGCGCCAGCGCAGCCTGGGGCAGCTCATCGACGGCGAGCCGGTGCCCGGCTCCCGCGGTCTGGCGGATCCGCTGGCGCGGATGGACCAGAACTTCGAGGTGCTCAAGACCCAGCTGGGCTTCAACAACCCGCAGACCGAGACCAACCGCTTCTCGCTGCGCCGGGAGCTCTTCCGGTTGCAGGACGATTCGGACGAGGATTGGCGGGATCTGCTCGAAGGCTTCCGGGTGGACAACCTGTGGGACTACCGCGAGTTCCGCCGCTTCGCCCGGCCCTTCGCGCCGGAGGTGCTGGGGCCCCAGCCGGGTCTGATCATCCCGTTCTCTACCACCGTCACCTTCGGCCTCAACTTCTTCGGCTGGCCGCTGGCGGCGGGGGATAGCGCCTACGACCCGAGCAACTTCTCTACCCGGGTGCGCAGCGTCGGGGTGTGGCTCGACGAATATCCCGAGGACGTGCTTTCCCAGACGCCGCGGGTGTATCTGATGCCGGTGGGGGCGGACGTCCTGCGGCCGCGCTCCGGCGACGATTTCACCACCCGCGAATGGTCGGTGGTGGATCAGGTGCTGCCGGTGCCGTTCCCCATCGGCGGCTCGGACCTGACGGATCCGGATTGGATCCCCGTCAACGACAGCCTGAGCGCTGACTTCGGGGCCATCCGGCGGTTCTCCAGCTTCCGGGCCTACCCCTACAACGAGCCCTTCGACGCCGATCAGACCACCGCCGACAGCCGTCTCATCGGGCGTTCCGTGTGGAATACCCGCTGGGTGCTGATCATCCCCGGCGGCACTCTCCTCTTCGACGCCGAGGAGGGGCTGGAGTCCCTGATCAACGGCCAGCCCATCCCCGGCCAGCCTGGCATGCGGGACGGCGAGGGCATCGAGGACATTCACTTCTTCTTCCAGACCTATGCCATTTCCGGAAATTGAGCGACGAGAGTTGGATCTCCCGAACTTAGGAGAGCATCATGGATAGCAGCCACCCCACTACGCTTTTCAGTCCCGCCCTCCGTTTGGGCGCCCTCCGTCTGGGCGTTCTGCGCCTGGCAGCAGCCTTCGCACCGGCGATGCTGATCTTGGGCGTTTGGATGACCGCCGTGTCGGTCGCTGAGGCCGAGCTCTCGGAGCCGGACCAGATCTACTACGGCCAGGCGTCGGTCTTCGGCGACGTGCCGGACGAGGGGGAGATCACCGTCGCTCTCAACGGCGATCCCCAGCCGGTGGCCAGCTACGCCATCGGCTCGGACCCGGATCTGGGAGAGTTCTTCGTTCTGCGGCTGCCCATCGACGCGGTGGATCCGCGGCGTCCCGGCACCGCCCGGCCGGGGGATCAGGCCGAGTTCTTCATCGACGGCGAGCTCGCCGGCCGGACCACCATCGCCGGCCGCGGGGTGGTGACGCGGCTGGATCTCGATCCCGAGCAGGTGGGTGGCCTGCCGAGCATTTCCATCGGCGATGCCGAGGTGGTGGAGGGGGACTCCGGCACCGTCGGGCTGGTCTTCACCCTCACCCTCTCCGAGTCTCTGGACGAGACGGTGACGGTGCAGTGGGCCACCGCCGACGATAGCGCCACCGCCGCCGACGCCGACTACGTTGCCGACGCCCAGGTGGCGACCTTCGGCATCGGCGACACCACCACCACGGTGGAGGTGGCGGTGAACGGCGACATCGCCATCGAGAGCGACGAAAGCTTCTTCGTCAACCTTTCCGGTCCCAGCGCCAACGCGACGGTGCTGGACGGCCAGGGGGTGGGCACCATCCTCGACGACGATACGCCGCCGGCGCTGTCCATCAACGACGTGCGGGTGGCGGAAGCGGACGCCGACGGCTCCGGCATGGTGGACGCGGTGTTCCGGGTCAGCCTCAGCCATCTGTGGGATCAGGACGTCAGCTTCACCTTTGCCACCAGCGACGGCAGCGCCACGGCGGGGGAGGACTATCTCTCCAACAGCGGCGCGGGGACGGTGCCCCAGGGCTCGCTGATCACCACCGTCACGGTGCAGGTGCTGGCGGATGCCGAGGACGAGAGCGACGAAACCTTCTTCGTCGATCTGGGCAACCCGGTGGGAGGGTCCATCCTCGACGGCCGCGGCGTCGGCACCATCACCGACGATCAGAGTTTCCTGATCTTCGTGGAGCAGCAGAAGAACGGCTCCAGCGGTCTCGAAGGGGGCGGTTTGGACGGCGCTCTGGCGGTGGCGGTGAGCCCCGACGGCGAGCAGGTCTACGCCACCGGCTACGCCGATGACGCCCTCACCGTCTTCGCCCGCGGTGCCAGTACAGAAGCGGGCACGGAAGGCACCGCCGGGGCCCTTACCGCTCCGCAGGTGATCTTCGACGGCGACGACCTCGGCGGCCTCACCGTCGACGGCCTCGATGGTGCCAGCTCGGTGGCGGTGAGCCCCGACGGCCTGCACATCTACGTCGCCTCCTTCATCGACGACGCCGTGGCGGTCTTCGAGCGCGGCGGCGACGATGCCCTGAGCTTCGTCGAAGCGATCTTCGACGGCGACAGCCAGGTCACTGCCACGGTGAGCGGCCTGGGCGGCGCCACCGCGGTGGTGGTAAGCCCGGATCCCGATGGCGCCGGTGCGCAGACCGGTGGCGAGCACGTCTACGTGGTCGGGGAGGACGCCGACGCGGTAGCGGTCTTCGAACGCGATGCCGTCACCGGCGAGCTCACCTTCCTCGAGGCCGAGGTCCAGGGAGTCGACGATCCCTCCGACGTCGGCGGCACGGTGGCGGGTCTCGACGGCCCGGTGCACGCCGCCTTCAGCTCCGACGGTGAGCATCTCTACGTGGTCAGCCCGCTGGTGGATTCGGTGGTGGTCTTCCGCCGCGAGACCGATTCCGGCAGCGGCAACTTCGGCCGCTTGAGCTTCGTCGAGACCGTGCGCGACGGCGTCGGCGGGTTCGACGGCCTCAACGGCGCCCGCTGGGTGGCGGTGAGCCCGGCCCCCGAAGAGGAGGGGACGGCCAGCGGTAGCGAGCATCTCTACATCGCCGCTTCCGACGAGGACGCCCTGGCGGTGCTGGGGCGCGACACCGATTCCGGCACGCCGTCGAGCTTTGGCCGTCTGAGCTTCCTGTCCAAGACCGGTACCGCCGCCGCCGGTGGCAACGGCCTGCTGGGCGCCCGCTCGGTGGAGGTCAGCGCCGGCGGTGACTTCGTCTACGCTGCGGCCTATCTGGCGGACGCCGTCTCGGTCTTCCGCCGCGACGCCGCCACCGGTGCCCTCAGCTTCATCGAGGCCAAGGTGGACGGCCAGGGCGAGAGCAGCACCGAGGGAGCGCAGGTAGTGGACGGCCTGTGGCGGGTGACCTCGGTGGCGGTGAGCCCCGACGAGGAGAGCGTCTACGCCACCGGCAACCTGGACGACGCGGTGGCGGTCTTCGCCCGCGACGTGGCGGCGCCGGAGAATCCCACCTTGGACAGCCCCAGTCACTCCGTCGGCGTGTGGTCCAACGACCCCACCGTGGAGATCGAGTGGTCGGGAGCGGCGGACCTGGGGCACAGCGGTCTGGCGGGCTACTCCTTCCTCTTCGACGAGGAGGCGGCGACGGTGCCCGACGAGGCGGTGGATCTGGCCCACTCCGCGGATCCCCACTCCACCGAGAGCGCGGCATTGGCCGACAGCATGGCCCACTACTTCCATCTGCGCACCTGCGATCGGGCGGAGAATTGTGCCGACGCCGCGGAGCATCTGGGGCCGTTTTTCATCGACACCACCGCTCCCGCGGATCCGGTGACGCTGGTGAGCACCAGCCATTCGGTGGCCAGCCCCAGCGTGACCACCGAGATCGTCATGGTGTGGTCCGGCGCCGCCGACGCCGCCAGCGGTGTCGCCGGATACGCCTACGCGTTCTCCGAAAACGCCGCGACGGAGTGCGATGAAGAGCAGGACCTGGCCCAGGATCCCGGGGACAACAACACGGTGACCAGCGATCCCCAATTCAACGGCAGCTACTACTTCCATCTGTGCACCGTCGACGTGGCGGGCAATTGGAGCTCCGGCACCACCGTCGGTCCCTACGTGGTGCAGACCGTCGATTCCACCTCGCCCCAGATCACGGCGGTGGATACGGTGGCCACCAGCGACGATGGCGCGCTGACCAACGGGGAGGATCTGCAGGTCTCCCTGACTCAGGTGTTGGCGAGCTTCAGCGAGACGCTCTTCGACGCCGGCGGCGATCCCGCCAACCCCAACTCGGTGCTCAATCCGGACAACTACCAGCTGGTGGAGGCCGGTGAGGACGGGCAGCTGGACACCACCCAATGCGGGGCCCTCCAGGGGGACGACGCGGCGGTGCTGTTCAACGCCGTGGACTATCAGGATCCCACCGCGGCGCTGCGTCTCGACGGCAGTCTGGCGCTGACGCCGGGGCTCTACCGTCTGCTGGTCTGCGCCAGCTTGGTGGATCCCGCGGGCAATCCGCTGGACGGCGCCGGCGGTGCCGGCACCGACTTCGCCCTCACCTTCGACGCGCTGCCGGACAACCTGCTGCGCAATCCCAACTTCGACGGCGACCTGTCGTTCTGGATTCCGACGCCCCAGGCGACTCCGGACATCGACTTCGCCGACTGCACGGGGCCGGATTGCGGCGATGCGGGAGGGGCTTTCTCCTCCGGCTCGGCGCGGCTCCAACGGGTCACCCTGGAGGACTTCTTCTCCATCTCCCAATGCGTCGAGGTGGCGGAGGACGAGAATCCCTTCACCCGCACCCGAGCGGCGAGGGTGAA
>JAXHTF010000199.1 GCA_034211275.1 Acidobacteriota bacterium | reverse complement strand
CACCGAGCTGCGGGCCGGCCCCCTGCGCATGGACCGCCCCGGGCAGACCGTGCGCATCGAGGACCAGGCGGTCCGGCTCCCCGCCAAGGAATTCGCCCTGCTCGAATATCTGCTCCTGCGCAAGGGCGAGGTGGTCTCCCGCATCGATCTTTCCGAGCACGTCTGGGACGCCAGCTTCGACTCCATGTCGAATCTCGTCGACGTCACCGTCTATCGGCTCCGCAAGCGGCTGGAGAAAGCCGGCGGCGGCGACCTCATCCACACCATCAAGGGAGCCGGCTATCAGCTGCGGGAGCCTGAGGACGCGCCGCCCGAAACGGCGCGGACATCGCCATGAGGGACTCTCCCGTCGTCCCCGAGGAAAGGTTCTGATGGACTCCCGGAAGCGCCCCCCCGGTCGCCGACTCCGCGGCGCCCGACTCCCCGCGGCCGGTGTCGCTCTGGGGCTTCTGTGGTCGTGGTTGCTCATCTTTGCTGCCTGGGCTGGCTGGCCCGCCAGCGCCCTGGTGGCCCTGGCCCTGGGATCGATCCCCGCCGTCCTCGCCGTCGCCCTGCTGGTGCGCCGCCATGGCTCACGCTCTCACCTCCGGCTGGAAGCGGCTCTGGAGCGCTGGGAGCAAGCCGGCTTCCGCGGTACGCCGCCGACGGAACAGGTCCCCGAGCTGCGCGCCATCGTCGAGGCGGTGGAACGCTTGGCCCAACGGCTGGAGACCGAGCATCAGCGCATGCAGCGCTTTTCCCTCGCTGCCTCCCACGAGCTGCGCAACCCCCTGGCCGCCGCCCGCGCCTACCTCGAGCTGGCCCAACGCCGTGTCGCCGCCCTGAACGGCAAGCCGGACCCCAACCTCCAACGGCACCTACTCCAGACATTACGGGAGATCGACCGTATTTGGTTGTTGGTAGAAGGGCTGCTGGTGTTGAGCCGGGGCACTCCTGCGTCGAGCCCGCCCCTTGAACAGCGGCCCATCCCCCTGATCCCGTTGCTTGAGGAGGCATTGGAGATCGTCCTGCCGGCGGCGGAGTTCAAGGCCCAGACCCTGGAACGGGAGCTGGGAGGGGAGGTGACGGTGGCCGGCGACCGGCCGCGGTTGTATCTGGCCTTGTTCAAGCTGTGCGACAACGCGGTGCGCTTCACCCCCCGGGGCGGCACGGTGAGAGTGAGCCTGCGCCACAGCGCCCAGCTGGCCACCGTGGTGGTGGAGGACGGCGGCCCCGGTGTCCAGCCGGGCACCTCGGGCGACAAGTCCCGCACCGCCGGCGAGGAGATGTTCAGCTACTTCGAGCCGGGAGAGCCCGCCAGCGGCGATGCCAGCGGCGGCGCTAGCTTGGGACTGAGCCTGGTCCAGCGAGTGGCCCTGAGCCACGGCGGTAGCCTGGAGGCCGAGCTTCGGGAGCAAGGCGGCAGCCGCTTCCTCTTCACCCTGCCGGCCTTGGAGTCGGCGGCCCAGCCCCGAGAAACCATCGTTGGTGCCTAGACTTGATTGCATCCCCTTGCCCTTCTCAGCCTTGCGGCTTGACTGGTCTCTCCCAGCCTGACGGCTTGATTGGCCTTTCCCAGCTCAACGGCAGGGCCGGCGAGGCGTTGACTCACCGGCCCTGCCATTGGAGCACCGTCCTCAGAGGAACGGCGCCCGCGGGAGCTAGATCAATCCTCGCGCAGCTCACCCAACACGTTGCCGCTGAGGTCGTTGTCACCGGAGGGATCCTGCACGCCGTCGACGGCAGCGTCGAAGTCGTCGTCGATCCAGTCCCGGCGGCGCACACCGAACTCCTGATTGAGGGTCAAGATGTTCATGCTCACCAACGAACCCTGGGTATCGCGCATGCGCAGCCCGTTGCGGCCGTTGGAGGACGAGGTGTTGCCGGTGATGGTGGTGCCGGTGGACTGGCGCACCCGCATGCCCTGGCGGCCGGAAGTGGTCACCGTATTGCCGGAGATGATGGTGCCCACGGCGTCCCGCACCCGGATCCCGTGGCCGGCGTTGGCGGTCAGGATGTTGAGATCCAGGAAGTTGTCATCGGCGAGGCGCACCACGATGCCGTGCTTGACCTGGTCGTGAATGTCGTTGCCGCTGACGGTGTTGCCGGAAGATTCCCGCACCTTGATGGCGCTGCGATTGCCCCGCAGCTCATTGTCGGCGATGGTGGTGGCGGTGGTGGCGCGCAGGGACACGCCGGTGTTGCCGTTCTCGATGATGCTCTGCTGAATGGTGCAGTTAGAGGCGTTGAACAAGGACACCACGTTGGCGGTCACGGCCCCGGTGAGGGTCACCCCTTGCACCGTCACGTTGTCAGCGCTGGCGATGCGCAGGGTGTTGACCAGGCCACTGCCCTGGATCACCGTCATATCCGCGGAGGCGCCCATGAGCACCAGGTTGGAACGGCTGATGACCAGGTCTTCGGTATAAGTGCCGTCCATCACCAAGATATCCACGGTACCGTTGAGGTCGACGTCGGTGGCGCCGGCGATGGCCGCGGAGATGGTGGCGAAGTCGGTAGGCACCACCGCATCCATGGCAGCGGCGGAACCGGCGGCGAAGATCGACAAAGCCACGAGGGCTAGGGTGAAGGCGGAGCGGAAAGAGCGGAAAGTCGACATGATCGTGTTCTCCTGGGTCGTAAATTTCGAAGGCCGTGGGGAGCGTCGATGCCCGCTCGCTGCTGGAGGGCCCGTCCGTTGGCGGAAGGACCTCGTCACCCCCGTTCGAATGTCTGTTACAACACATTGTCGACAAGTGATGATGAACGAACCATGACATCTCAGCACGAACCCTCTCCGCCGCCGGTATCTGGAGCTCCAGGCACTGGAACCCCACCCAGCGGCACACCGGAGACCGAGCCCGCTCAGCGGACCCGCCGCGGCTCCCGCCTCCTCTGGCCCCTGCGCCAGCTGGATCTGCTGCTCTGGGCCGTCGCCGCCTGGTACGCCGGGGCCCAATCCGGCCGCATCGAGCTCAGCCTCACCCTCGCCGTGCTGGCGCTGGTGGTGTTGCTCCCCCGCCGCCTCCCCGGAGGCGCTAGCGAGCGTCTGCGCACCCGGCTGCTGCTGGGCCTCGCCGTCGCCTGCCTGACCCAGGCCGCGGGCCCCGACCTGGTGCGCTTCACCACCACCGATTGGGTGCGCAGCTGGAACGTCTTCCACTACTACCTGGGGGCGGAGTACTACGACGAGCTCGGCTACCACGACCTCTACCGCGCCGCCCTAGTCGCCGACAGTGAAGGCACCGACGGCGAAGGCGCCGGCGTCTGGCGCAGCATCGACCGGGTTCGGGACCTGGAGACCTACCGGGTGGAACCCCGGGAGGAGGAGCTGGCGGAGTACCGGCCGCTGGAGGCCTTCAGCCCGGAGCGATGGAGCGCCTTCCGGGCGGACGTGGCGATCCTCGCCGACGGCATGCCCGCCGGCAGCTTCCGCAACGTCTTCACCGACCGCGGCTACAACGCCACCCCGTTCTGGACCTTCCTCGGCGCCGTCCTGACGAAGCTGCTGCCGGCCCGGCACCTGCTCACCTACAAACTCCTGCTGGCCCTCGACCTGCTCCTGTTGGCGGCGGCCTTGGCCCTGGTGAAGCGCACCTTCGGCACCCGGGCGCTGGCCCTGGTACTGCTCCTCTTCGCTCTCTCGCCGGTCAATCTCGGGCGGTTGGTGGGCGGCTTCCTCCAATACGATTGGTTCTCCGCCTTCGTGCTGGGCTTTTGCTGGTACCCCCGGCGGCAACCGGTGGCCGCCGCCGCGGGGATGGCCTACGCCGCCCTCGCCCGCGTCTTCCCGGTAGTCTTCGTGGCCGCCGGCGTGCTACCCCTGGCCTGGGCCTGGTGGCGCCACGGACAACGGCCCACGGTCTTCCACCGCCGCTTCCTCGCCGCCTACGTGCTCTTTGGAGTCGTCGGCCTGGGCCTGGGCAGCCTGACCCCTCGGGGACCCGCCGCCTGGCTCGACTTCGCCCGCATCATCGAACACCATTCCCACGAGCACGTCTTCGGCCAACGCCGGGTGGGCCTCGAGCACCTCTTCACCCGGGATCTGGACCAGCCCCTGGAAGAAACCTCCATCTCTGAGCGCCGGGAGGCGCACCGGGGGCGGGAAGGCCTGGTCGCCCTCTCCACCGCGGCGCTCCTGGGCCTGTGGTTGTGGGTGATCCGCCGCCGGCGCTCCGCCGACGGCCAGCTCCTGGGCTTGGTGCCCTTCTTCAGCCTCACCGTCAGCTCCCGCTACTACTGGTCTTACCTGGCGATGCTGCCGCTGCTCGGGCAGCGGGCGGGGCCGGAAGGCTCCGAAGAACGACCGAGAGAGCTCCAGCGCTGGGTCAGCGCCGGCCAGGTAGCGGTCTTCGCCGGCTTCTACCTCTACTCCCAGCGCGTCCCCGACCGCTACGCCGCCTATTGGTGGCTCAACCTGCTGCTGCTGGTCTTCCTGCTGACTCTGCTATTGGGATATCTGGTGACGGACGGAAGGTCGAAACCGGGGGACGAGACGCGGAGGGAGGCCGGACCTCAGAACTAAGGCGCCGGTGTTTCAGAGATCGAGGCCGGCCGGTCGGACTGAGACAGCAGCAGCGAGCGCAGCCCCAGCAGCGCCGACACATTGTGCTGCACGTAGTCGATGCGCACTTCCCAATCATCCAGGCTGCGGCGAAAACCTCCCAGGGAGCGGTCCGGCCGCGGCAGATAGAGGACGCTTTCGTCCCGCAGCTGGGTCCGCAGCTGGAAGGCGGCGGAGCGCTCCAGGGCCTCGAGGTAGCGTCGGGGGTCGTCGCCGGTGCGGCGGGCCAGGCGGGTCATGGCCACCAAGGCCTCCGAGCGGGTGGCGGTGGGGGTGGAACGGGGCGGCGTGTAATAGCTGCCGATCCAATCCGGGAAGCTCGCCCGCTGCCGCTGGGACCGCAGGATGCCCTCGGCGATGCGCCGGGCGTGGAGGTAGAAGGTGCGACCCTCGTCGCTGAGGTCGTAGAGCTCCTCCAACCCCATGAGCAGCCAGTGGTCGTGGGGCAGCTGATCGACGCTCTTGCCCAGATCCCGCACTCCCATCAGCCAGCCGGCGCCGTCCATGGAGGTTTCCAGCCAGGGGCCGGAGTCGTCCACCCGCGACAGCCGCGCCAGCGCCAGCACCGCCTCGCCGGGGTAGTAAATGGACTCGAAGGGCTCGGGGTCCGGCTTGCCGTAGAAATACTTGGACTCGAAGCGCCCTTCGTCGCCCTGCATGAAGACCATGAAGCGGGCCAGCTGCCGCATGGTGGGTAGGTGCTTGGCGTCGCCGGTGGCCTGCTGGTAGCGCAGCATCGCCAGCACCGTCAGCGCCGCGCCGCCTAGCTTGGCCTCCTCCCCCGGCGACACCAGCGCCAGGAAGTCGGCGTCGGCGTGCTCCGCCTTGGGCTCCCGCAGATGCTGGCGAAGCCAGGTCAGTCCCCGATCCCCCGCCTCCAGGAAGCGCCGGTCGCCGGTGACGTCGTAGAGCTCGAAGAGGGAGTAGCAGGTGCCGGCGTGGCGCAGCAGGTTGTAATCGTCGTCCAGCTCGTCCCGCTTGGTTTCGTAGAGGTAGTCGAAGCGGCCGCCGGGCTGCTGGTGGGCCACCAAATACTCGCCCCCGAGAACGGCGGCCTGCAGCAACGCTTCGGCACCGGTGTCGGGAAGCAGACGATTGCCGCGGAAGAGCGCCACGGCGGCCTCGCCGGTGGCGTCTTGATAGAAGCTGCTGAAGGCGACCCGAGAGTAGGGTTCACCGGCGGCACCGGGATTGCCCTCGATCTTCTGCAGCGGCCGACCCCCCTCCTGGAGGTAGGCCTGGAGCCGGTCTGTGCGCAGATCCACCTTGCCGTTCACCAGCCTGCGGGCGGTGAGCTCTTCCGGCAACAGCAGCACGCCGGCGCCGGGCAACCACAGCCCATGCAGGTTGCGGTCCAGGTCCGCCCGGCCGCGGGAATCGAAGGTCCCCACCACCCGCGCCGCCACCACGTCCAGCTTCAAGCCGGTACCGAGTTTCCCGGCCCCCGGGGAGCGGCGGCGCAGATCCTCCACCGCCTGGTCCAACGCCCCCGGGAGCAGCGATCCGGTGCCGCGGGCCACCAGGGCCGTAGCGTCTCGCCGGCCGAGGCTCAGCAGGAGATCCCAGGCCACTTCCGCTTCCGGCTGCCCGGCTCCGCTGCCTCCGTCAACCGACCCTCCCGGCTCGTTCCGCGGCGCCTCGGTGCCACAGGAGCCCAGCGCCGCCGCCTCGGTGGTCACCGGGCTCTCGGTCTCCAACCCCCGCCGGGCGGCGGCAAAGAGCTCACTAGCGCAGGCCTCATCGACCCCGGGCAGCTCCACCGCCACGGCGGTGGGCTGCAGGTGAGCATTCTCCGAAGGGGAGGGCTCGGTGCATCCCGGGCCTCCGATCGACAGGAGAATGAGCAGGAAGAGAGTTCTAGTCCCGGCGCGCCACATAAGTTCCAGCGATGACGTCGTGAAGGCCGCGGCGCGCGCCGGTGAAACCGATCATCAGAAAACCGACCCCCAGGGCCAGCAGGCTGACGAAATAGCCGGCGAAGCGCAGGAGAGCCCGGCCGACGCCGATGGTCGAGCTGTGGTCGACGCTGAGCACGTAGAGGCTGAACAGCCGCTTGCCCGGGGTAGTGCCCCAGATGCTCCAGCCGAAGACCGGCACCAACACCGCCAGGGCGAAGGCGGAGGCGGAGAAGAGAGTGCTCCCCTGGGCCTGCCAAGGGCCACCGCCGAGGAGCGATACGGCGCCGGAGACCACCAGGATGAGCATCCAGTCGAGGAAGCCGGCGCCGGCGCGGACCCAGAAGCCCGCCGCCGGCGGAAAGTCTCCCCGCGGCTTGCTCGCGGCAGCGGTGGTGACCGGTTTGCGGGGAGCCGTCGCGGAGCCCCCGGACTGAGCAGCGCCCGGTGCTTCCGACGGGCGCGGCGGCATCGAGCCCAGATCATCCAGGTCGTCCAGAGACGGCAACAGCTCTCCCCCGGCGCCGGCTTCCGCCTGGGGCTCCGGGGCTTGGCCCTTCGAGGGCGGCGCCGAGGCCGCCGCCGAGGACTGTTTCGCGGGCTGTTTTGGCGGCTGCTTCGGGGATTGCTTCGGGGACTGCTCCAGAGAGCTCGGGGGAGCTTCCGAGGGCGTCTCGAACCCGGCCTCCGCCGGGGAGACCTGGCTGAAAGAAGGCTCCCGCAGAACTCCGGAGCTGGCGGTCACGTTTTCCGAGGCCGCTTTTTCGGGAGACTTCCCGGAGGACTGATCTGGGGACGCCGGCGGCTGTTCCGCCGGGGGTTGTTCTGCCACGACGGGCAGACCAATGCTGGTGCCTTCGCCCTCGTCCTCCTCCGGCTCGTCCTGATCCTCCTGCGGCGCCAGCCGCCGGAAGGCCTCCTGAATCACCTCGCGGCCGAAGTCGTCGTCGTCCGGCAGCAAGCCCACGCCGGCGGCGGTGCGGGTGGGGCCCTCCGCGGGCAGATCCAGCTTGGGAAGCAACACCGGCGAAGGGGTCGCGGCGGCGGTGGAGGAAGCGTCCAGATCCTCCAGCTTGAGCTCCGTCTCCCCCACCGTCAGCCGGTCCCCCACCTCGAGCACGGTCTCTTCCTGGATCAGCTTGCCGTTGACGTAGGTTCCATTGCTCGAGTCCAGATCCTTCACCTGGACCTCGTTCCCCTCCACGATGAGGAGCACATGGCTGCGGCTGATGCTGGGATCCGGAAGCACCAGCTGGCAGCTCCGGCTGCGGCCCAACAGCAACTCTCCCTGCCCGAGCTCGAACGAACCGGACTTAGAGCTCAGAATGAACTTCCTCTGCTCAGAAATCGCCGTCCCTCCTCATTGCTTGAGAATCCCCTGGATTACCGAAGGCACTCCTTCAACGATATCACGAGGGCACTTTGACCGCCTCTTGCATCACCCCATCGGCAGTGCCCTAGCTCGAATCTCGCGAAGACTCCGAGGCGCCTACCGTAGCCTCCGCCGGCGACGGCCACGCCAGATGCCGCCGCAGCTCATCGGCGGAAGGGCCCCGGGCATGGTCCAGATAGCTCTGCAACGGCCCGGAGAAGAGCAACTCACCGCCGTGGCGGCCACCGCCGGGCCCCAAATCCACCACCCAATCGGAGCGCGCCACCAAATCCATGCTGTGCTCCACCACCACCACGCCGTCGCCCCGCTGCACCAGCCGCCGCAGCGTCTGGTAGAGCAGATCGATATCCGACAGGTGCAGGCCGGTGGTGGGCTCGTCGAAGAGGAAGAGTCGCGGTGCGTCCTTCTTCGGCCGGTCGAGGAAGCTGGCCAGCTTGAGCCGCTGGGCCTCGCCGCCGGAGAGGGTGGAGGTGGGCTGCCCCAGGCGCAAATAGCCCAGCCCGACGTCCACCAACACCTGCAGCCGGCGGCATAGGCGCTTGCGATCGGCGAAGGCCTCCAACGCCTCGTCCACCGTCAGCTCCAACACTTCGGCGATGTTGCGGCCGTCCACCCGCACCGCCAGCACCTCGGGTTTGAAACGCCGTCCCTGACATTGCTCGCAGGTGACGCTCACCGCCGCCATGAACTGCATGTCCACCTCGGTGACTCCGGTGCCCTTGCACGCCGGGCACCGGCCGCGGTCGATATTGAACGAGAAATGCCCCGCCTGGATGCCCCGCTGCTTGGCCACCGGCGTGGCGGCGAAGAGCTTGCGAATCTCGTCGTAGGCCTTGACGTAGGTCACCGGATTGGAGCGGCTGGAGCGCCCCAGGGGCCGCTGGTCCACCATCACCAAGTCCGCCAGCGGCTCCAGCCCCTCCAGGGCGTCGCACTCCCCGGGCTCCACGTCCACCACTCCCTGGGAGCGCTGGTAGGTGCCGTGGAGAACGTTCTCCATCAAGGTCGACTTGCCCGAGCCGGAGACCCCCACCACCGCCACCATGGAGGCGAGGGGAAACTCCACGTCGATGTCGCGCAGATTGTGAGCCCGAGCCCCGCGGATGGCGATCCGCGGCCGCCCCTCCACCTCCGCGGCCGCCGCTGGCAGGCCCTGCTCCCGGCGGAAGCGGGCCAGATGCTCCCGCGCCGGGGTCACCGGACGCTGGCGCAGATAGCGGCCGGTGAGGGAATCCTCGGCGGCGAGGATCTCCCCCGGCGTGCCGGCGGCCATCACCCGGCCACCGTGCTCCCCCGCCGCCGGCCCCAGATCGATGACGTGATCGGCGCCCAGAATGAGGGTGCGCTCGTGCTCCACCACCAGCACCGTATTGCCCCGCCCCGCCAGATCTTGGAGCAGCGCCAGCAGCTTGGCGCTATCCGTGGGGTGCAGCCCGATGGTGGGCTCGTCGAGGACGTAGAGGGTGCTGGTGAGCCCCGAGCCCAGGGACGCGGCGAGATGAATACGCTGGGCCTCACCACCGGAAAGAGTGCGCGCCTGGCGGTCCAGGGTCAGATAGTCCAGCCCCACCCGGTGGAGCACCTCGATGCGCTCCGTCAGCGCCTCGATGAGGTGCCCCGCCACCTCCCGCTGGCGTTCGCTCCATTGCTGCTCCTGCAGCCAACGGCGCATATCCTCGATGCTCAGAGCGGTGAGCTGGGGCAGCGTCCGCTCCTGGACCTCGACCCGCAGCGCCTCGGGCTGCAGCCGGGTGCCGCCGCAGGCCTCGCAGGGGGTGTAGGAGCGATAGCGGGCCAGCAGCACCCGCACGTGGACGCGGTAGGTCTTGCGCTCGAGCCAGGCGAAGAATTTGTCCAGGCTGGGGAATTTGCCCTTGCCGCTCCACACCCAGCGGCGATCTTTCTCCGGCAGGTCCTGCCAGGGCGTGTCGAGGTCGATGCCGCGCTCCTCGGCAGCGGCCAGCAGGCGCTCGTAGCGGTTCTCGTAGGCGGGGGTGTTCCACGGCGCGATGGGCCGCTCCCGCAGACTGCGCCGGGGATCCGGAATCACCCGCTCGGCGTCGATACCCACCACCCGGCCGAAGCCCTGGCATTCGTCGCAGGCCCCCAGGGGCGAGTTGAAGGAAAAGAGCGGCGGCGTCGGGCGGCGGAAGCTGTCGCCGCACACCGAGCACATCACTTCCCGAGAGTAGTAGCGCACGGTGCCGTCCAGGCCCCGGGCCTCCAACCGTCCCTCCCCCAGGCGGTAGCCTTCCTCCACGGCGTGGGTCAGCTGCATCCCCGGCTCGTCACCGCTGGCCTTGAAACGGCCCAGCACCAACGGCAGCGGGTCGTGCTTCTTCAGCCAGCGCCCGCCAGGTTCCAGGCGCACTACCTCGTCCTCGCCGTCTTCGCCCCCCTCCTCCAGCCGGCGGCCGAAGCCCTGGCGGATGAGCTCGTCCAGAGAGCGGTTGGCGTCCTTCTTCGGCCGCCGCACCCGCGCCACCAGCAGGAAACGCTCCCCCACTGCTCCCTGGGCCAACAGCCCCGCCGCCTCCTCCGGGCTGTAGCTGCGGGCGGGGCCGTGACCCTGCGGACAGAGCACCTCTCCCAGGTGAGTGAAGAGCAGCCGTAGGACGTCGTGAGTCTCAGTGATGGTGCCGACGGTGGAGCGGGCGTTCTTGATGCTGTTGGACGCCTCCAGCGCCACCGGCGGCAACACATTGTCCACCGACTCCACCGGCGGCCGTTCCATCTGGTCGAGAAACTGCCGGGCGTAGGTCGACATGGACTCGACGAAGCGCCGCTGCCCCTCGGCGAAGACGGTGTCGAAGGCCAACGATGACTTCCCCGCCCCGGACGGCCCGGTAACCACCGTCAGCGCCCCGTGGGGAATGCGGCAGTCGACGTTCTTCAGATTGTGGGTGCGGGCCCCGGTGACCACGATGGCCGGTCTCTCGGCTGGACCTCCGGCGGCCACCTTCTTAGTTCGTTTCTTGGACTGAGAGGAAGTCTTGGGCATGGCTTTGGGTCAGCCGTCGCGGTAAACGGCCGGCGTGGGAGTCTATCGCGTTGGAGTCGAGTGTCCAGAGCCGCCAAACCTCCTCCATTTGGCCCCCAACCCCGCTCATGCTAAAATCACCAAGAATCTTGGAGGCGCCCTGCCATAGCGGTTGTTGAGATCCCCGCCAGAAGTGGAACCTGTTCGAACCTGTCCCTTCCTGTTTCGACGCTCTCCCTTCCCGAGTTTGCAGTGGAATCCCCCGTTGGACCCGGGCTCCCCAGATTGTCAGTAGTAGTCTCGATCCCTCAAGATCGAGAGAGTCCAACGTTTCGCTCGCCTCGATAGGGGACGGGTACGGAGTAGGAAAGAATGAGTAAGAGGATTTACGTCGGCAACCTGCCTTATAGCAGCACCGAGGACGAGCTTCGCGAGATCTTCGGTGAGTACGGTGAGGTGGTTTCGGTGAGCTTGATTTCGGATCGCGAGACCGGTCGCCCCCGCGGCTTCGGCTTCGTCGAGATGAGTGACGGCGCCGAAGAGGCCATCGAGAACCTCCATCAGAAGGAGGTCGGCGGTCGGGTGTTGACGGTCAACGAAGCCCGCCCCCGGGAGCCTCGCTCGCATCGCGGCGGCTGGTGATCGACACCGGCAACGCTCGCTGAGCACCCACGCCGAGGCTTCGCCCTCGGCGCATGCCACAACCCGCCTGGATCCGGGAGTTTCCCTGGAGCCGACGGGTTGTTGCCTTTCTGGGCGTCGGGACTTGCTCGGCGCCGGCTGAAAAACCTGTCGCGCTGTTGGTCCTCCCCGACTTCTCCGATACAGTCCTCCAGTGCCTGCCTCAACGCTGGACCCCCCTTCCACGCCCCCCCGACGCCGCCTCTGGTTGGCGGCCCTCCTGACCGTGCTCGCCGTCGCCGCCTTCCTGCGCTTCGACGGGCTCGGTGAGCCATCACTGTGGCTCGACGAGATCCTGCACCTGGAAAAAGCCCGGGACGCCGCCCACGAACCCTGGCACGGCTGGCTGGCCGGCGTGTCGGTGGATCGCGAGAACGGCTCCCTCTACTACGCCGGCCAGCTCCTGGGACTGAAGCTCTTCGACGGTGAGGTGGGTGTGCGGGTGGTGCCCGCCGTGCTGGGGGTGATCACCGTCGCCCTCCTCTTCCTGGTGACCTGGGCCGCCAGCGGCAGCCGCCGGGTGGCAGTGGTGGCGGCGGTGCTGCTGGCAGTTTCGCCCCTCCACGTCTACTACTCGCGCGAGGGGCGGCCCTACGCCGCGGTCATGCTGCTGGCCGTGCTGCTCCTATTCCTCGCCCTCCGGGAGCGCCAGGCCTGGGCCCGCTACGCCGCCTATGGAGCCTGCATCGCCACCGCCTACCTGGGAGCGGTGGCGGCTCCCGTGCTGATCTCCTGCGGTGTCCTGGCGACGCTGGAGTGGCTGCGCAACCGGCGCAGCGGCCATTGGGTTCTCGCCACCGGCACCGGGCTGCTCCTGGGACTGCTGCTCTTCCCTACCGTCGAG
>JAXHTF010000198.1 GCA_034211275.1 Acidobacteriota bacterium | reverse complement strand
GTGGGATACACTCTGGCATGAGGGGCGGCCCCTTCCGGCTAAGTCTATTTTGTTGTGATGCTTAGATTTAACCGGAAACCGCCCCTCTTGTCATGTGGTCTGATGAATTATCCGGGCTAGCCGGATTTTGGCTGAAACCTACAGCCCCAGCCGAAAAGCAGAACCCTCACCCCCTCGGTCCCCCTTCTATGTACTTCGGTTTGTCAAGAGAAAAACCTACCGGATTGGCTCCTTTCCGAGAAGGTAAGACTCTGGCGGGCCCTCGAAGGGTCCAGGGAGCGAGCCCTGGGACCACCTTCTATCCGTGCCGACTCGAGGTCGATCACCACAAACTGACTGCGCTTCGGGGCAGCTGTTAAGCCCTGAGACGAGCGCTTCTTCTCTCCCACGGTCGACGAGTCGACCCAGGGGACGGTTCCAAGCTGCTCGGACCAGAGTCATGATCTAGGGTTGCGTCGGAGGGCCGCGGTTAGTGGTTCAAGAGGGCACCCTGCGGGACGATGCCTTGGTCGACGTAGCGCCACAGAGCGATGATCAGTCGCCGCGCGACGGCAACGATGCCGACCTTGCGCGAGCGGCCACTGCCCTTGGCATAGCGTTTCTCAAACCATTGAGTAATGGGACTGTCGGGCTGGTATCGGACCCAAGCCCAGGCTAACTGGATGGCAATGGCCCGGACGCGTCGATTGCCGGCCTTGCTGATGCCGAGCTCATGGACCAGATCCCCGCTGCGGTCTGGAGTAGGCACCAATCCCACGATGGAGGCAGCTTCTCGTCGATTCCGATAGGGCCTCCAGGAAAACAGCTCGCTGGAGAGGATGAGCGAGCCCTTCGGGCCGATGGCCTTGAGCGCCGTCAGCTGTTCGACCTGCTCGGCCAGCACCGGATCCCGCCGCTCCTCGACGGCTGCTGTCCTCTGGCGCTCAAGGGCTGCGAGCTGCTCCTCCAAGAAGCACAGGCGGTCGAACTCCATGCGGACTCGCGCTAGAAGCCCCGGCAGCAACGGCTTGCCATTCCAGAGACGAGCTGCCTTCAGATCCTCGAGGAAGGAAGCTTTGGCCGGGCTCAAGTGGACGCCGACCGAGACCAGAAGGCCTTTGATGCGGTTGATCGAGCGGGTCCGTTCCCGGGTCACCGTATCCATCTCGCGCACGAGATGTCGGCGATCTTCCTCTACCTGCTCTGGAATCGTCACGACTCGCCAACACGGATCGCCCTGCGAGAAATTGATCAAATGGGCGACCAACGAAGCCGCTTCCAGCTTGTCGGTGCGAGCCTTGCGGGCTTTGCGAGAGACGCGAATCGACCCGGGATCCACGACCACATTGTCGACGCCAATGGACACGAGCCACCGATGCAGCCAGAAGCCATCCCGCCCCGCCTCGAAGCAGCTACGCACCGGGGCCGAGTCCGGAAGACCGAACCGCTTCTTGGCCCGAGCAATCTCCTGCTGCAGGGCGTCGACATCTCCGCCTGCGATAGACCGGCGGCGAGGCTTTTGTCCGTGCCCCACGGTCAGCGCCAGCGCCCAGCTGCGCAGACCCAGATCCAACGCCAGGTACAAAGTCGGGGTATGCTCGGAAGTGGTCGCGGTCGTCGTGTACATGTTCCCATCTACCTTTCTTTGTCGAGAAACTTGTGGCCGGGAGCCGACGACGGCCGTGGCCCTTTCTGCATCATAGTTTCTCTCCCAGCCGCCCTCCCCACCAACCGGTAGAGGGGGAAGCTCGTCGATCAGCGTCGTACAGAAACTCAGCGGATTGGGCGGGGGCGTCCCTCTACCGGGCGGGGGAAGGGGAGGGCTGGGAGAGGGAACGAGGGTGAGGGTTTTTGGTTTTACCACCCCAACCCATCTACAAAAAACCCATAAAGAAAGCCGCCGCGGCTCGAGAGCCGGGGCGGCGACGGATATCAGAAACTCGGGCCCGGAGGCCCGATGGCAAAGGCTAGCTCAGGGGGCGTTGTTCTCGAAGAACGCCCGCAGGCCGCTGGCGAGGAAGCGGAACTTCTCTCGGCGGTCCAGCACACCGGCGCTCTCGAGGTCCGCCAAGGAGCCTCGCAGGCAGGAGATGTAGCCCAGCACGTTGCTGTCGTCGATGCTGCAGGGAATCTCCGGGAAGGTGATGCTCTCGCTGTGGCGCACGCCATAGAGGCGGTTGCGCGTGCCACCGGGCCACATCACCTCGACGGTGCCCCAGGGGGCCTGACCGAGGCCGAAGTTGGCCGCCAGGTCGTCCTGGGAGGAGTAGCTGGAGCCGCCGATGATGGGCCGCAGCGAGGTGTTGCCACCCCGGGGGGTGAAGGCCACCACGGCGCCGATGCCGTCGCGGTTGGTGCTGGCGTCGTCGACGATGCCGACGGTGCCCAGGGCCTTGACCTCGATCCACTTGTTGCCGCTGTCGGCGCTGTTGATCTCAACCGACAGGTTCCCGCGCTCGAAGACCGGGTCCAGGTACACCTGGAAGCCCATGATCTCGCGGCTGGAGAAGCTCACCGTGGCGGAGGAGACTTCGTCGAAGGGCGAGCCGAAGGGCGGCAGCAGAACGCCGGCGAAGGGGATCTCGAAGTCCTCGACAACGTTGAAGTTGGAGGCCGAGACGATGTCCTCGAAGCCGTCCTCGTCGAGGTCACCCACCGCCACGGCGTGCACCGTGCGGTTGAGGTGATCGGTGCTGAAGGCGTCCTGGTCCCAGCTGAAGATGCCGGAGCAGGCGCCGTCGTTGCGCAGCATGACGCCGGGGTTGCTCTTGTCCACCAGCGACAGGATGTCGACGCCGCCGTGGAAGACGATGTCGGCGTCGCCGTCGTTCTCGTAGTCGAGGAAGCTGACGCCCCAGCCGAAGGGAGTCATCACCAGATCGCCGACGCCGGGATCGGTGAAAGTGCCGTCGTCGTTGCCGAAGAACCAGCGGGAGGGCTGACCGGAACCGATGTAGCCCAGGTTGGTGGCGAAGAAGTCCAGGTTGCCGTCGCAGTTCAGATCGCTGAAGTCGAGGCCCATCCAGCCGCCGAAGATGTCCATGCCGGCGGCGATGGTGACGTCGGTGAACTGGCCGGTGCCGTCGTTCTGGAAGATGCGGTTCCAGCCGCGCTCCTCGGAACGATCCTGAGGCGCGCCGCCCTGGTTGTCGGCGCTGACGATGTCGATGTCGCCGTCCTGGTCGTAGTCGACCATGGCGATGGCCCAGGTGAAAGCGCCACCCTCCATGTTGGAGACGTTCTCGATCCCCGAGGAGGCGCTGACGTCGGCGAAGACGTTGCCGCCCTGATTGTGGAACAGGTAGTTGTGCTCCATGCCCTCGTAGGTCGGACCGATGCGGAAGACCGAGATGCGGTGAGTCCAGTCGTCGTAGGTGTTGGCCACCACGACGTCCAGCAGACCGTCGTTGTCGATGTCGCCGAAGGAGCAGCCAACGGGGTGGCGGCCGTCACCGGCGACGCCGGCGGCGGCGGTGATGTCGGTGAAGGTGCCGTCGCCCTGGTTCTCGAACAGGATGTTGGCCTCACCGGTGCCCAGTACGTAGAGGTCCTGGTCGCCGTCGTTGTCGATGTCGCCGTAGCACACGCCGGCGCTGTCCTGGTCGAAGGCTCCGACACCGGCGGCACCGGCGACGTCGACGAAGGTCAGGCTGCCGCTCTCCACCAGCTGGCTGGAGTACAGGCTGTTCTCGGCACCGGGGCCGTTGGTGGCGTAGATGTCGAGATCGCCGTCATTGTCGTAGTCGAAGATCGCCAGGCCCGGGTTGCCGCTGCCCTTCTGGGGGCTGGAGTTGGTGCGCAGGCCGAAGAAATCCATCGACGGGATGGGCGACATGGCGACGATGGCGTCGCGGTGGGCCAAGCGCGGCGAAGGCACGCGCTCCCAGGTGATGCCGGCGCCGCCGTCTTCGGCGATGTTGGTGAAGGTGACAGCGGAGGCGACCGTCGGATCGCCGAGGGCGAGGACGGTCAGGGCGGCGAGAACCGCAAACCGGACCATGGGCCGGAGACATCGATGACTCGTGAACATGTTAGCTCCTTGTGCGAGAAAGAGTGGGGTTGGACCGGGGCTCATGGGGCGTTGACGGGGCGGCTCAGCGCCCGCCGGCCACCGCAGCCTCGGTCAACTGCTTCTGCAAATAGCCCTTGCCGCGGTTCAGGAACGCTGTGTCGATGCGGCTCGGGTTAAACCATTGCTGAGTGAAGGCCTGTACCTCCGCCGGGTCGAAGCGCCGGCAGGAGTACACGTCGATGCTGATGAACTGGTTGTAGGCGGAGGTGTGAATCTGGATGCCGCTCTCGATGATCGGCACCCAGCCGCTGTACCCGGGGCGGCCCGGGAACGTGGTCTCACAGGTCTTGAAAATGTAGGGCTGAGTCTGCTTCGTCATTTTCAGGGCGACGCAGATTTTGTCTAGGAACTCATAGCCCCGGTTGAGGTCGCAGCAAGCGTCATAGTCGCAGCCGAAACAGTCGAGGATGAGCTGGTAGCCCCAGGCCGATTCGTCCGGCTGGGCATCAAGGGTCGGGCCGTTCTGTTCCATCTTCAATTTCTCCGAGCACGTCCAGAGGATCCCCACCGGTCATCGAGCCGATGGCAGCAAGTACGAGCCTCCGCGAAGATGGAATCAGCTCCGTCTCCACAGGGCCTGATCAAAGAGTGGAGTTCTCTTCTTCGAACCACTCGAAATCAACCCGCTTCCGCAGGTGGGCCGAGTTGAAGAAAAATCAACAATGCTTCCTACATGTATGTAGTGCCCGGACAGTCCAGAACGGGACATTCTCGACAACCTTGAGACCGATATTTCGTAGCGAGACGCATTTTATGCCCTGAAATGAGGATCTAACTGAATTTTAGTAATATTTGTTATCTTTAGCGGGGTAGCTTTCGGGGATCAATTGCGCTCGTAGTGTCCCGCTTTGGCGGTTGGTCTGCATTCCCTTAATGCCGTGATCACGTCGTCCCCCCAGCCCGCCGAATCATCGGTGCGCCGAGGCTGGCCCCATTGTGTCCAGCCCGTGCGCCCAGCTACTCACTGCGTCCTGCTGGGGGGTGTCCCTCCTCGAACCGACCTACGAGGCTTTTGATGGAATCCTCTGCCTGGCGTCCGGAACTCATCCTGCCCGCAGCCCTTCACCGCATCGCGCAACAGCACCGGGATCGCCCGGCGGTACGCGCCGCGGGAGGCGAGCTCACCTATGGCGAGCTGAACCGAAGAGCCTCCCGCCTCGCCCGGCGACTGCGGCGGGTCGGGGTGGGACCGGAAGTGATCGTGGGCATCGCTCTCGAACGCTCGCTGGAGCTGGTGGTGGCTCAGCTGGCGGTGCTGCAAGCCGGCGGCGCCTACCTCGGCCTCGATCCGGAGCATCCGGAGGAGCGGCGCGCCTTCATGATCGAGGACAGCGGTGCGCCGGTGGTGTTGGGGCGCCGCGGCGGGATTGCGCCGCCGGAGGGCTTTGACGGCGTCTGGATGACGGTGGACGAGGACGCCGGGGGAGAAGATTCAGATCTCGCTCCGGAGGAGGCCCGGGCGACTCCGGACAACCTCGCCTATGTCATCTACACCTCCGGCTCGACGGGCAAGCCCAAGGGGGTGGCCCTCACCCACAGCGGCATCCAGCGGCTGGTGCTGGCTACGGAGCTGGTGCGGCTGGGGCCCGGAGATCGGGTGGGGCAGACCATCAACACTTCCTTCGACGTCTCCACCTTGGAGATTTGGGGAGCCCTGCTCACCGGTGCCACTCTGGTGCTGGCGGATCCGGCGGTGGTGCGCGACGCCCGGCGCATGGCCGCCTGGCTGCGTAGCGGCGAGATCACCACTCTGATGACCGTCACCGCGTTGTTCAACGAGGTAGTGCGGGAGGATCCAGCGGCGTTTTCGGGGCTGGACACGGTCTACGTCGGCGGCGAGGCGGCGGATCCGCGGCGCATGGCGGAGGTGTTGGCGGCGGGAGCTCCGGGGCGGCTGTTCAACGCCTACGGACCCACCGAGAGCACCGCCATTTCCGTGGCCTACCAGGTCGAGGAAGTCGCTGAAGGATCTACGGCCTTGCCCATCGGCCGGCCGGTGGAGGGCACCGAAGCGCTGCTCCGGGGACCGCGGCTGCAGCCGATGACAGCCAACGAGGGAGCCACCAACGAGGGCAACAGCGCGGCAGGTGAGCTGCTCCTCGCCGGGGACGGGTTGGCGCGAGGTTATCTGGGCCGTCCGGCAGCCACCGCCGCGGCCTTCGTACCCCATCCGGAGGCGACCACCCCGGGGCAGCGCGCCTACCGCACCGGTGACCTGGCACTCTGGACGGAGAACGGCGAGCTGGAGTTCGCCGGCCGCATCGATCATCAGGTCAAGGTGCGCGGCTACCGTGTGGAGTTGGGAGAGATCGAGCAGCGTCTGGGCGAGCATCCCCAGGTGGCGGCGGCGGTGGTGACGGCTCGGGAGACCGCCGCCGGCCGGGGGTTGGCGGCCTACGTGGTGCCGGAAGCCTCGGAGTCGGCGCCGGATCTGGGGAACCTGGATCTGGCGCAGCTGGGCCGCTGGCTCGGCGAGCGCCTGCCGGAGTACATGGTGCCGGCGGTCTTCGTCCCCCTCGATCAGCTGCCCTTGACCGCCCACGGCAAGGTGGATCGGGACGCTCTGCCGGATCCCGGCCCCGCGGCGCGGCCCGTGTCGACGCCCTTCGTGGCGCCCCGCGGCGAGCTGGAAGAGCGCCTGGCGGCGCTGTGGTGCGAGTTGCTGGAGATGACGGAAGTGGGGGTCGACGACTCTCTCTTCGCCCTCGGCGGCAACTCGCTGCTGGCCACTCGCCTGGCGGCCCGGGTGCGCGACGAGTTGGGGCGGGAGCTGCCTCTGGAGGCGGTCTTCGACCGGCCCACCATCGCCGGCTGGGCGCAGGCTTTGGAGCAGTCCGCGGACGACCTCGGGGAGGACGAGACCCCGCCGCCGCGCAGTCAGCCGCGACCGGACCGCGTGCCCCCCACCTCGCCCCAGCAGCGGGTGTGGTTCCTCCAGGAGCTGGATCCCGGCAGCCTCGCTTATCAGGCTCAGGCCATGATCCACCTGCGGGGAGACCTGGACGTGCGGGCCTTCCAGCGCTCCCTTTCCGAGATCGTCCGCCGTCACGAATCCCTGCGCACCTCTTTCCCGTCGGTGGAAGGGCATCCGGTGCAGCGTATTCATCCGCCGCGGCCGGTGCCTCTGACGCTCATCGACCTGACGGCGCTGCCGGAGGCCGAGCGGCCTCAGCGCTCGCGGCAGATCATGGAGAGCATCTACCGCAACCGCTTCGACATGGGGCAGGTGCCGCTGGTGCGCTGGGTGCTCTTCCGTATGGCGGAGGACTATCACCGGGTGCTCCACGTCGAGCACCACATGATCCACGACGGCTGGTCCTTCAACGTCTTCTTGGAGGAGTTGGGCGCGCTCTACGGCGTCTACCGCGAGGACCCCGGCGCCGAGTCGCCGCTGCCGCCGCTGCCGATCCAATTCGCCGACTTCGCCCTCTGGCAGCAGCGCTGGCTCGAAGGGCCGGCGGCTCAGCGGCAGCTGGACTTCTGGCGCCAGCGCCTGACCCCGGCGCCGGAGGTGCTCCCCCTGCCCCTGGATCGCCCACGGCCGCGGGCTCAGACCTTCCGCGGCACGACCTTGCGCTGGGAGCTCGAAGGGCCGGTGGCGGCGGGGGTGCGGGATCTCGCCCGCAGCTCCGGCATGACCGTCTTCATGGTCCTCCTGTCGGGCTTCTTCACCTTCCTGCACCGCCTCACCGGGCACCACGACCTCACCGTCGGCAGCGGCGTGGCAAATCGCCGCTACCGCTCGGTGGAAGGCCTCATCGGGATGATCATCAACACCCTGGTGATGCGCGCCGACACCTCCGGGGACCCCTCCTTCGGGGCGCTGCTGTCGGCGGTCTCCCGTTCCGCAGCCCAGGCCTACGCGCACCAGGATCTGCCCTTCGAGCGCATCGTGGAGACCCTGCGGCCGGAGCGCGACGCCAGCTACAACCCCTTCTTCCAGGTCATGTTCAGCTTCCACGACGCTCCCCTGGGGCAGGTGCAGCTGCCGGGGCTGGAGCTCGACCTCACCGTCGCTCTGCCCAACGGCTCGGCGAAATTCGACTTCAACTCCACGGTCATCCTGCCCCGGGAGCAGCGGGTGGCCAGCGGCGCGGCGGAGAGCGAGGACGCCATCACTTTCCTGTGGGAGATCAACACCGATCTCTTCGACCCCACCACCGTTCAGCGCTGGATCGGCCAGTACCAGCAGCTCTTGGCCGGTGCCGTGGCGGATCCCTCGACCCGGCTTTCGCGGCTGCCGCTGCTGCCCGCCGGCGAGGCCCATCAGCTGCGGGTGGAGTGGAACGACACCGGAGCGGAAGAACCGGCTCCCCGAGTTTTGCACCGGCTGATCGTGGACCAGGCGCGGCGCACCCCCGAGGCGGTGGCGGTGGTAGGAGACGAGGAGAGCCTCACCTATGGCCAGCTGGAGGAGCGCTCGGCGCGGTTGGCGGCGGCTTTGCGGGAGCTGGGCGCCGGTCTCGACACGCCGGTGGCCCTGGCCATGGAGCGCTCTCCGGAGCTGCTGGTGGCGCTGCTGGCGATTCTGCGCTCCGGCGCTGCCTACGCGCCGCTGGATCCCGACTACCCGGCGCAGCGGTTGGCGGCGGTGGTGGAGGATGTCCGGGCGCCGCTGCTGCTGGCGCACTCGGCGACGGTGGATCGGGTGCAGGGGCTCGCCGGCGGTGAAGGGCCGCGGCTGGTGACGGTGGAGGAGCTGGCAGCGGCCTCCTCCGAGAACGCATCGGATGGGCCTCCGGAAGAGACCTCGGAGGAAGAAGCCCTGGCCTACATCATCCACACCTCCGGCTCCACCGGCCGTCCCAAAGGGGTGATGAACCGCCATCGGTCCATCGTCAACCGCCTGCGTTGGATGCAGCGAACCTTCGGCCTCAGCGCCGAGGATGCGGTGCTGCAGAAGACGCCCCTCTCCTTCGACGTCTCGGTGTGGGAGCTCTTCTGGCCGCTGATCACCGGCGCCCGGCTGGTGCTGGCGACTCCCGGTGGCCACAAGGATCCGTCCTACCTGGCCCGGCGCATCGCCGAGGAAGGGGTCACTACCCTGCACTTCGTGCCCTCCATGCTGCGCCTCTTTCTCGAGGCCGATGGGTTGGAGGAATCCTGCGCCGGCCTGCGCCGGGTGGTGGCCAGCGGCGAGGCCCTCGAGCCGGATCTGGTGGAGCGCTTCCATCAGCGCATGAGCTGCCCGCTGCACAACCTCTACGGCCCCACCGAAGCGGCGGTGGACGTCACCCACTGGCCGTGCTCGGACGCCGTCGGGCGTTCCGTGCCCATCGGCCGGCCGGTGGACAACACGTCGATCTTCGTTCTCGATCCCGCCGGAGGCCCCCGAGCCCTGGGGACCGCCGGTGAGCTGTGCATCGGCGGTGTGCAGCTGGCCCGGGGCTACTACCGGCGCCCGGCGATGACCGCGGAGCGCTTCGTTCCCGATGGCCATTCCGGCACCGCCGGAGGCCGCCTCTACCGCACCGGCGACCTCGCGCGTTGGCGCCCCGACGGCGTGCTGGAATTCCTCGGCCGCATCGACCATCAGGTCAAGGTGCGCGGCTTCCGGGTCGAGCTGGGGGAGATCGAGGCCGTTCTGGGCTCCCATCCGGCGGTGCGCGACGCCGCCGTGGCGCTGACCCGGGAGAAAGACGACCTGGTGGGCTGCGTGGTGTTGCGCGAAGGGGAGGACGAAGAGACCAGCCTCGACCAGGTTCGCGAGCACCTGCGGCAGCGCCTCCCGGACTACATGGTGCCGGCGCTGCTGCGGGCGGTGAAGGAGATCCCCTTGAGCCCCAACGGCAAGGTGGACCGACGGATGCTGGCGGAGCTCGCCGAGGGTGCTTCTCGGCGTCGCCGCGCCGAGTACCTGGCGCCCCGCACGGAGATGGAGGAGCTCCTCCACACCATCTGGACCGAGCTCATCACCGCTCCCCGCATCGGCGTGCTGGATAACTTCTTCGACCTCGGCGGCCACTCTCTCCACGCCACCCGCCACATGTACCGTGTGCGGGAGCTCCTGGAAGTAGAGCTGCCGGTGCGGGCTCTCTACGAGGCTCCCACCATCGCGGAGATGGCGATCCTCGTCGAGAGCCGGTTGATGGAAGAGCTGGAGGCCATGGAGGGCTGAGCCCTCTCCTCGGGTCGGCGGAAGGCGAGAGAAGAGCCTGGACGAAGAGCGAGAAGCGATGGGAGACGGCAAGAGCACCAGCGAGCCCAAGACCGGTGGGGCGGGCCTGCAAGGGCGGAGGTCGGCGCTACAGGAGCGGCTGGCTCGGGCCCGTGCGCGGCTGGCCGGCGACGACCGCATCCCGCGTCGCGACCCGGCGCGGCCGGCTCCTCTGTCGCTGGCCCAGGAACGGCTGTGGTTCCTCGAACAGCTCCTCCCCGGGACCGGCCTTTTCCTCCTCTGCCGCAAGCAGCGCCTGGGCGGCCCCCTGGAAGTGGGGCGCCTGGCGCGAGCCTTGGCCGCCCTCGTGGCCCGCCACGAGGTACTTCGCACCACCTTCCCGGAGCTCGAGAGCGGTCCCGTCCAGAGGGTGACGCCGGCCCGGCCGCGGATTCCGGCGCCGCTGCCGGTCATCGATCTCCGCTGCCTGCCGGAACCGGCCCGGCGCCGCGAGGGACGACGGCTGGAGCTGCGGGAGGCTCGGCGGCCCATGCCCGTGGCTCAGGGGCCGGGGGACCAGGGCTCAGGATCCCAGGGTTCGGGATCCCAGGCTTCGGGGCTCTTCCGCACCCTCCTCCTGCGCGCCGCCGACGAGGAGCATGTGCTGCTCCTGACGGTGCACCATCTGGTCTCTGACGGCTGGTCCTTCGGCGTCCTGCAGCGCGAGCTCAGTGAGCTCTACGCATCCGACGCGGCGCGCCGGGGAGAGAGTCCCGAAGCGCCTGAGCTCGATCCCTTGCCGGTGCAATACGGCGACTATGCGGCCTGGGAGCGCCAGCAGCAGGCGGAGACGGCGAAGGGCGACGGCGGCGCCTCCCATTTGGATTTCTGGCGCCGCACCCTCGAGGGATTGACCCCGCTGGAGCTGCCGGTGGATCACCCCCGCCCGCCCGCCCGTCGCCTCTCCGGGGACGAGGTACCGCTCCGGCTGCCGGGCCGATTGGTGCGGTCTCTGGAAAGCCAGGCTCGGGACTCCGGCGCCAGCCTCTTCATGGCGCTGACGGCGGCCTGGGCGGCGGTGCTGGCCCGCTGGTCCGGTCAGACCGACCTGGCCCTCGGCACCCCGGTGGCGGGCCGCAGCCGCAAGGAGGTGGAAGGCCTCATCGGCTTCTTCGTCAACACCGTGGTGCTGCGCTGCGATCTGGCGGGGGACCCCAGCCTGGTGGAGCTGCTGCGGCGCGCCCGGGAAGTGGTCCTCGAGGCCATGAGCCACGCCGAGGTCCCCTTCGCCCGGGTGGTGCAGGAGGTCTCCCCGGAGCGCGGCCTCAGCCACGCCCCCCTCTACCAGGCGACGGTGGCGCTGCAGAACGTCCCCGCCGAGACCCTCTATCTGCCGGCCATCGAGGCCGGGCCGCTGGAGGTGGTGCCGCGGGGACTCACCGAGCAGGATTTGATTCTGGCGTTGGAGCCGGAGGGCGAGCAGGCGAAGCACAGCGCCGAAACTTCCGGTTCGAAGGGCACCAGTCTGAAGGACCCTGGTCTGACGGGAGCCATCCTCTTCAGCGCCGAGCTCTTCGACCGCAGCACCGTCCGGCGCTGGGCGGGCCATCTGCGGCGGATGCTCGAAGCCCTGGCCTACGATCCGGGCCAGCGCCTGTCGGAGGTAGAGCTGACCGGCCCTACCGAGCGCCAGCAGCTGCTGTGGGATTGGAGCCACGCCGGCGGCAGCGCGCGTGCTGGCGAGAAGAGCACCGGCCGCGAAACGGTGCTGCCGGCGGTGCTGCGGTGGGTGGAGAGCCATCCCGACCTGCCGGCGGTATTTTCCGACACCGACTCATCGCTGACCTATGGGGAGCTGGAGAAGCGCTCCGGGCGCTGGGCGCTCTGGTTAGTGAAAGACGGGCTGCGGGAGCGGAACCGCGCCGAGGAGCCCATCGTCGCCCTCTGTCTGGAGCGTTCCGTCGAGCTGGTGGTGGCGGCGCTGGCGGTGCTGCGCTCCGGCGGCGCCTACCTGCCGCTGGACCCCGCTCACCCTCCGGAGCGGCTGGCGTGGATGGCCGAGGACGCCGGGGCGGCGCGGGTCTTCGTAGGCCGCGAGGCAGACGAGGAGCTGATCGAGGCGTTCCGAGCGGCCGGGGTCGAGACGGTGGTCGCCGGCGCCGAGCCTCCTGCTGCGGCAGACGGAGGGTTGGGGGACGGGGCCCTACCCACTCCCCGGGCCGCCGACGCCGCCTA
>JAXHTF010000197.1 GCA_034211275.1 Acidobacteriota bacterium | reverse complement strand
GCCACCCCCAACCCCACCGCCACCACCACCTCCCCATCCCGCACCACCGCGGCGGAGAGGCCAGGGATGTCCCTGGACCGGCGAAGCTCGTCGAGGCTCTGGATGAAGGCCGGGATATTCGGAGCTTCGGCTCGGGACTCGTGCGGCCAGAGTGTGTCGGCTAAGCCGGTAGTAGCTGCGAACGTGGTGACGAGAGCAAGGAGAAGGGCCGGGAAATGCTTCATGGGGCTCCTGAAGGTTGAGGCTAAAGCGAGCTGGAGCAATCGATGTTATCCGCAGAAAGCGCTTTGGCGCCGCCCTCAAACTGGACTCTCGGGCGTGACGGCCACACAATCAGTAACACTGATCCGTTTGCCTTGAGGAGAATCCCGATGACCGCCAAACAAGAACTCACTATTCGCCTCTCGACTGAGAATCTCAAGTTCCTCAAGCGCTTTGCGCGAGAGCACGGTCTGACAGCAACGGAAGTTCTAGGGCGCTACCTGACGCGCTTGCGGGAAGCCTCCATTGAGCAGCCAGCCCATCCAAGAGTGGAGAGCATTTCCGGTCTGGTTCCATCGGACCTCGAAGCCCGTACCTCTCATATGAAACACCTCGCCAAGAAGCACGGATGAAGGTCGCCCTAAACAGCCCAAGATAGACTCCCCCCATGCCCTTCCTCAAAGCCCTAAGACGCCGCCTCCCCCGCATGTCCCCCACCGAGGCCGCCGCCCTGGAAGCGGGGACGGTGTGGGTCGAAGGAGAGTTCTTCTCCGGCCGCCCGGACTTCCGTCGCATGCTCGCGGAGGCCTACCCGAAGCTAACGGAGCGGGAGCGGGCTTTCCTCGAGGGGCCGGTGGTGGAGGTTTGCCGGTTGGTGGATCCCTGGCGGGTGCGGCGGGAGAAGAGGCTGCCGGAGGAGGTTTGGGAGGTTTTGCGGCGGGAGCGCTTCTTTGGGCTGCTGATTCCAGAGGAGCATGGCGGGCATGGATTCTCCAACCTCTGCGCCAGCGCGGTCTTCGGCAAGCTCACCTCGCGGTCGATGTACCTGGGAACGCTGGTGCTCATCCCCAACTCCGTGGGGCCGGGGGAGCTGCTGCTGGAATATGGGACCGAGGAGCAGCAGCGGCATTACCTGCCGCGCCTTGCCCGGGGAGAGGAGATTCCCTGCTTTGCTCTCACCGAGCCGGAAGCGGGGTCCGACGCGGCGGCGCTGGCGTCGCGGGGAGAGGTCTTTCGGGGTGAAGACGGCGAGCTGAAGCTGCGGCTCAACTGGGATAAGCGCTACATCACCTTGGCGCCGGTGGCGACCTTGGTGGGGTTGGCGTTTCGGCTTTCCGATCCGGAAGAGCTGCTGGGGATGGGGCCGGAGCCGGGCATCACCTGCGCGCTGGTGCCGGCGGATGCGGAGGGGGTGGAGATCGGCGATCACCACGACCCTATGGCCCTAGCCTTCCCCAACGGTCCCATCCGCGGCCGCGACGTAGTGGTGCCGTTGAGCGCCATCATCGGCGGCGCCGCCGGGGCCGGCAAGGGGTGGCGGATGTTGATGGAGGCGCTCTCCGGCGGGCGGGCCATCTCCCTGCCGGCGCAGTCGACGGCGGGAGCCAAATGGACCGCGCGAGTGGCGGGGGCCTACGCCGCCGTGCGCCGGCAGTTCGGGCTCTCCATCGGGCGCTTCGAGGGCGTCCAGGAACCGCTGGCGCGCATCGCCGGCCATGCGTATTTGATGGAAGCGGCGCGGGTCTACACCTGCGGCGCCGTGGACTCGGGGCAGCGGCCGGCGGTGGTGTCGGCGGTGATGAAATACAACCTCACCGAGCTCGGCCGGCGCACGGTCATCGACGGCATGGACGTCCTCGCCGGCGCCGGCATCTGCCACGGCCCCCACAACCTGCTGGCGGACGGCTACATCGCCTCCTCCATCGGCATCACCGTCGAGGGCGCCAACATCCTCACCCGCACCCTCATTACCTTCGGCCAGGGATCGCTGCGCTGCCATCCCTACCTGCGGCGAGAGCTGGAGGCAGTGCAAAGCGGCGACGGCGGGAAGCTGGCCAAGGCCCTCGCCGGGCACGGCTTCTTCTTCCTGCGCAATCTGCTGCGCACGGGAGCCTTGAGCCTCAGCCGCGGCCTCCTCGCACCCGCTCCCGTGAGCGGCCCCACCGCCCGCTACTACCGGCACCTGGCCTGGGCCTCGGCACGCTTCGCTCTCTACACGGACCTGGCGGTGCTCTCCCTGGGCGGCAGCCTCAAGCGCCGGGGAAAGCTCACCGGCCGCTACGCTGACGCGCTGTCGTGGATGCTCTTGGGCTTCGCGGCGCTGCGTCGCTATGAGGCGGAGGGGCGCCAGGAGGAGGATCTGCCCCTGGTGCAATGGTGCGCCGAGACCGCCCTGGAGCGCATCCAAGAAGCCTTCGAAGGCATCGCCACCGGCCTCGACGCACCGCTGCTCAAATGGTGGATGCGCGGACCGGCGCGGTTCTGGCTACGCCTCAATCCGCTGGGCCGCGGGCCGTCCGACGACCTCGGCCGGCGTGCCGCGGCGGTGTTGGCTCCCAATATGAAGAGCGGTGGGAAAGCTCGGGACCGCCTGACCTCGGGCTTACATCTCGAGGGCGTGGGGATCGAACGGCTGGAGCGGGCCTTCGAGCTCTTGCTGGAAGTGGAACCGCTGGAGCGCCGCCTGCGGGAGGCCGTCGCCAATGGCCAGCTCCCCCGGGCCCGCGGGGAAGAGTTGTTGGAATCCGCGGTGGCGGAGGGAATCCTGACCACCGAAGAAGCGGCTCAGCTCCGGCACGCCGAAGCGGCGCGGCGAGAAGCCTGCGCGGTGGATACGTTCTCGCCGGAGGAGTACTTCGGAGAAGGCACCATGAGAAAATCCCCCGGAGAAGGACGAGACCGAACCCGGGAGGCTTGACTATGTGCGGACGCTACACCCTCACCGCCCCATCCGAAGTGATCGCCGAAGTCTTCGACGTCGCCGAGGTGACGGCGGAGCTGTCTCCCCGCTACAACATCGCCCCGACCCAGGAAACCGCCATCGTCGGCCTCAACCATGAGGGGAAGCGCACCCTGGGAACCATGCGCTGGGGACTGATTCCCCATTGGGCCAAGGATCCGTCCATCGGCAACCGGCTGATCAACGCCCGCTCCGAAACCGCCGCGGAGAAGCCCTCCTTCCGCTCCAGCTTCAAAAAGCGCCGCTGCCTGGTGCCCGCCGACGGCTTCTACGAGTGGAAGAAGCTCGATGGCCGCAAGCAGCCCTATTACCTGCGCCTCAAGGAGCACCGGCCCTTCGCCTTCGCCGGGCTGTGGGCGCGGTGGAGCGGGGAGGACGACCAGCCGGTGCTCAGCTTCACCCTGCTCACCACCGAGCCCAACGAGCTGGCGAAGGAAGTCCACGACCGCATGCCGGTGATCCTCCAGCCGAAGCACTACGACACCTGGCTCGACCCGGAGGTCCACGACCGCGAGCAGCTGGAGGCCATGCTGGGGTCCTATCCCGCAGAGGAGATGGAGACCTACGCGGTGAGCACCGAGGTCAACAGCCCGCGCAACGACCGGCCCAGCTGCATCGAGCCTCTGGAAGGCTAGCCCCTCTGAAAGGTCGGCCCTTCCGGAAGACCAGCCTGCCCGCCTCGTTGCCTCAACTGTGGCCCCGCGCTCTGGTCCAGAGCGCGGCCGCTAGCTTGAAACCTCCCGGGTCTTGAAACCTCAAAACCCCTTTGTGTCTCTCACCCAATAGAGGCCACAGAAACGGCCTCGGTTGCGACCACCGGCAGCCTCTCACCATCCCGCACCGCTCCTCCGCGGGGTGGGGGGAGACTGCCGGTGGCGCCCCAAGAAGCCGCAGGGGGCGCCAGAAGAAGAAGGTGGCTCCCTAGAAGGAAATGGATCAAGATCATGAGTCGACGCACATATCGCCGAATTCTTTGCATGGCCATCGTGGCCTTCGCCGCCACTGCCGGCTGGACCGCCGCCGCCGAAGCGGCCGATGAGACCGCAGCTCCCTCCGAGCTCCAGGCCCCGGCCCCAACTCCGGCGTCAGCATCGGCATCAGCCCGAACGCTGAGCCTCGCCGAAGCCATGCGCCAAGGGCGCAACGAAAGCCGGCCGGTGGCGGCGGCGGAGGCGAAGGTGCTGGCCGCCGAAGCGCGGGAGCGCCAGGCGCGGTCGCACCGCTTGCCCACCGTCAGCGTCGAGCAGGCCTGGATGTACACCGACTCCCCCGCCGATGTCTTCGGCCTGCAGCTCAACCAGGAACGCTTCTCCTTCGCGGACTTCGTCGCCGGGGATCCCAACGATCCCGATTGGTTCGACAACTCCCGGACTCGGCTGGAGCTCTCCCTGCCCCTCTACACCGGCGGAGAGCTCAGCGGGCGCATCCAACAAGCGGAGCTCGCTCGAACCGCCGAGGAAGAAGCCGCGGAGGGCACCGGCGACCAGGGCGCCCTGACGGCGGCCCAGGCCTATGTGCAGCTGGCCCAGGCGCGGGAGCAAGTGGCGCTGCTGGAGCGCTCTCTGGAGACCGTCACCCGCCACGCCCAGCGGGCTCAGGCCTTCGTTGACCAGGGCCTGCTGGTGCGCTCCGAGCTGCTGCGGGCGCAGGTGGAACAGGCACGCATCGAGGACCTGCTGAGCGCCGCCCGCGGCCAAGCGCGGGTGGCGGAGGCCAACCTCTCGCTGCAGCTGGGGGAAGAGCTCGACCGGCGCTGGGAGCTGGAACCTCTGGCGGACCCGCCGCCCCTGGAAGGCGACCTCGATGAGTGGATCGCCGCCGCCGACGAGCGGCCGGACCTTCGAGCGGCCCGCAATCGCCTCGCCGCCGGCGAGCTGGAGGCCCAGGTGCAGCGCGCCGCCGGCCGGCCGCGGGTGGGGCTGGTGGTGCGCCAGGACTTCTTCGATGAATTCCCCATCGGCACCAACGGCAGCTCGACGGCGGTGATGGCGGTGGCACGGATGGACCTGTTCAGCGGCGGCCGCCATCGCGCCGCCGCGGCGGCGGCCCGCGCCGACGCCGAAGCCGCCGGTCACCAGATCGCCTGGATGGAGGACGGAGTGCGACTCGAAGTGCGGGACGCCTACGAGCAGGCCCGCTCGGCGCGCCAGCGCCACCGCACCGCCGTGCTGGCCCAGGACGCCGCCGACGAAGGCGAGCGCATCGTCAGCCAACGCTTCGCCCAGGGGGTGGCTCAGATCATCGATCTGCTGGACGCCACCACCGCCCGGCGAGAAGCCGCCACCCGCGAGCTGGTAGCCCGCGCCGACGCCCATCTAGCGGCGTTGCGGCTGGCGGTGGCCGCCGGCCAGGCACCGGAAACCATGCTGCGCCCGAACCCGAATCCCGTCGAAATTCCGCAACCGTCAGTACCGGACGCGGCTGCCATTGGATCCTCAGAGGATCCGGTGGTGAGCCCGGCCGAGGAGCGATAAGACCATGAAGCACCTACGTTCCACCGTCTTCCCCCTACTCCTGCTCCTCGGCCTCGGTGCCTGCGGCGGAGAGGGAGATCATTCCGGTCCCGCCCACGAACCGCAGCCCCTGCAGGTTTCCACCACCCAGGCCCAGCGCCTGGATACCCCGGCGCGGGTGGAGTTGCGGGGCACGGTGGAGGCGGAGCAGACCGCTTCCGTCTCCGCCCGCATCCTGGCCATGGTCACCGCCGTCCACGCCGACGCCGGTGAGGCGGTGAAGAAGGGCCAGCTGCTGCTGGAGATCGACCCCCAGACCGCCCGCGGTCAACTGGCCCAGGCGGAAGGCGCCCTGGCCCAGGCCAAGGCCGGGCTGTCGCTGGCGGAAAGAAACTATGAGCGCTTCCAGGCTCTGCGGGAGGCGGACGCCGCCTCCGAGCTGGAGCTGGACAAGGCGCGCATGGACTACGAGGCCGCCCAAGGCGCCGTGGAGCAAGCCCGGGGGGCCGTCCAGGCCGCCTCGGCGGTGGCCGGAGACTCGCGGGTGGTAGCACCCTTCACCGGCCGGGTCGCCCGGCGCATGGTGGAGGTGGGGGATCTGGCCGCCCCGGGGCGCCCGCTCCTGACCCTCGAATCCGGCGGCGGCCGGCGGCTGGTGCTGGACGTACCCGAAGGGGTGATGGCCCGGGCCGAGCTCGAGCTCGGTGACACGCTGCCGGTGCGCATCGACGCCCGCCCCGAGCTCGGCGAGCTGACGGGCACGGTGGTGGAGCGCGCGCCGGGAGCGGATCCCATGAGCCACACCTTCCGCGTCAAGCTACGCCTCGGCGACTCCTCAGGATCTCAGGCCGAGGCCCCCACGATCCAGGCACCGGCGGAGCTGCCCACCGGCAGCACCGGCCGCGCCTGGGTCACCACCGGCGGCCGTTCCGCGGTGGCGGTGCCGGCGGCGGCGGTGCTGCGTCAGGGGGGACTCTCCCTGGTGGTGGTGCGCGACGCCGACGGCCAGGCTGCACCGCGGGTGGTCACCGTGGGCGAGAGCCTCGGCCCAGCTGCAGACGGACAATCTGTAGACGGCGGGGCCGCCGAGGACGAGGCCGGGGAGCTGGTGGAGATCCTCTCCGGCCTCACCGGTGAGGAAGAGATCGCCGTCGGCCTGAATGCCGTGCCCGCCCTGGGCACTCCCCTCGAGGTCCAATGATGAACGCCCAAGGCTCATCCTCTTCCCGCCCCTTGGGGGCCGCCGGGCGCATTGCCCGGGCCTTCCTGGACTCCAAGCTGACGCCCCTGCTGGTGGTGGGCTCGCTGCTCCTGGGCGCCTTCGCCGTGATGGTGACGCCGCGGGAGGAGGAGCCCCAGATCCAGGTGCCCATGATCGACGTCTTCGCCGGCCTCCCCGGCGCCACCGCCCAGGAGGTGGAGCGGCGGGTGATCTCGCCCCTGGAGAAGGCGCTCTACGAGATCGAGAACGTCGAGTACGTCTACTCCACCTCCCAGCCCTCCGGCGGCATGGTCATCGTCCGCTTCCTGGTGGGCAGCGATCCCGACGACGCGGTCTTGCGGGTCCACGCCAAGGTCGCTGAGGTAGCGCCCCAGCTGCCCTCCGGCGCCACCCCACCGGTGGTGGAGCCGCGCTCCATCGACGACGTGCCGGTGGTGGCCTACACCCTGTGGTCCCAGGATCTCTCGTCGCTGCAGCTGCGCCAGGTGACCCAGGAGCTGCAGGCGGAGCTGCGCCGTCATCCGCGGGTGGCCCGCACCTGGGTGCTGGGTGGCCAGCAGCGGGCGGTGCGCATCGAGCTGGACCGGGAACGGCTGGCGGCCCACGGCCTGTCCCCGTTGCAGGTCCATCAAGCCCTCTCCAGCCTCGACCGGCGGCTGCCGGCGGGGAGCTTCGCCTCCGCCGACGTGGAGACGGAAGTGGAGGTCGGCAGCGCCTTCGCCTCGGTGCAGGAGGTGGAGTCGGCGGTGGTGGCGGTGATGGGCGGCCGGCCCGTCTACCTGCGGGACGTGGCCAGCGTCACCGACGGCGCCGACGAGGCCAGCGAATACGTTTGGATGGTCTCCGGCGCCGCCGGTGCCGACAAAGACCTGCCGGCGGGATTGGACGTGCCGGCGGTGACCCTGGCCATCGCCAAGAAGCCCGGCACCAACGCCGTCGACCTGGTAGCGGAGCTGGACCGCCGTCTGGGGGAGCTTCGGGGTCCGGTGATCCCCGCCGGAGTCCAGGTCACCAAGACCCGCGACTACGGCTTCACCGCCGGTGAGAAGAGCTCGGAGCTGATCAAGCATCTGTGGATCGCCACCTTCGCCGTGGTGCTGCTCATGGCCCTGGCCCTGGGCCGCCGGGAGGCGGTGGTGGTGGCGGTGGCGGTGCCCACCACCCTGGCGCTGACCCTCGCCTCCTCCTATCTCTTCGGCTACACCCTCAACCGGGTCACCCTCTTCGCTCTCATCTTCGCCATCGGCATCCTGGTGGACGACGCCATCGTGGTGGTGGAGAACATCCATCGCCACTACCAGCTGGGGCGGCAGAACCCGCGGCTGGCCACCATCGGCGCCACCGACGAGGTGGGCAACCCCACCATCCTCGCCACCTTCACGGTGATCGCCGCGCTGCTGCCCCTGGCCTTCGTCTCCGGCCTCATGGGGCCGTACATGCGCCCCATCCCCATCAACGCCTCGGCGGCCATGATGTTCTCGCTGCTGGTGGCCTTCGTGGTCTCCCCGTGGCTCACCTACCGGCTGTTCCGGCGCCACGCCGAAAAGCTGCGGAAGGAAGGCGCTGGGGAGGATCGGGAGTCGGAGCACCATAGCCTCTCGGACCAGGAGAAGGAGCAGCTCCTGGCGCGCTTCTACTCCGCGCTCTTCCGGCCGCTGCTGGCCCATCGCTGGCGCCGCTGGGCCCTGCTGGGGGCGGTGGCGGCGCTGCTCCTGGCCTCCACCGCGCTGGTGGGAATGCGCCTGGTGAAGGTGAAGATGCTGCCCTACGACAACAAGAGCGAGGTGCAGGTGGTGGTGGACATGCCCGAGGGCACCACCCTGGAGCGCACCGCCGGCATCGCCCGAGCCCTTGCCGCCCGAGCCCGCACCCTGCCGGAGGTGACGGACATCCAGGTCTACGCCGGCACCTCGGCGCCGTTCAATTTCAACGGCCTGGTGCGCCACTACTTCCTGCGCTCCGGCCCGCTGGTGGCGGATCTGCAGATCAATCTGCGGGAGAAGCACCACCGGGAACGGGCCAGCCATCCCTTCGCCAAAGATCTGCGCCAGGCGCTGCTCCCGGTGGTGGAAGGCACCGGCGCCAACATCAAGGTGACGGAAGTGCCCCCGGGCCCGCCGGTGCTGGCCACCCTGGTGGCGGAGATCTACGGCCCGGACCTGGAGCAGCGCATCGCCCTGGCGCAGCAGGTACGGGAGATCTTCGAGCAAACCCCGGGGGTGGTGGACGTCGACTGGTGGGTGGAGCATCCGGGGCCCAAGCTCGACCTGGCGGTGGATCGGGAAAAAGCTTCCCGCGCCGGCGTCAGCCCGGAAGCGGTGGCCCACACCCTGCGCCTGGCCCTCACCGGAATCCCGGCGGGGCGGCTCCACGATCCCCACGCCCGGGAGCCGGTGCCGTTGATGCTGCGCCTGCCGCGCACCCAGCGCTCCGGTGTCGACGGCCTGCTGGGCCTCTCCCTCCACGGCGACCCGAGAATCACCGGCGGCGCTTTGGTCCCCCTGCGGGAGCTGGTCCAGCCGGTGGACAGCCGGCGCGAGCGCTTCATCTACCACAAGAACCTCCAGCCCGTGACCTACGTGGTGGCGGAGGTGGCGGGGGCGGAGGAGTCGCCGGTCTACGGCATCCTCGACATGCGCCAGCGTATCGAAGCGCTGCAGGACCCCGCCGGCGGGGATCTCACGGTGTTGATGAACCAGCTGCCCCAGGACACCGCCGGCTACAGCTTCAAGTGGGACGGTGAGTGGCAGATCACCTACGAGGTCTTCCGCGACATGGGCATGGCCTTCGCGGTGGTGCTGATCTTGATCTACGTGCTGGTGGTGGGGTGGTTCCGCTCCTTCATCACGCCGTTCATCATCATGGCGCCCATCCCCCTGACCCTCATCGGCATCCTGCCGGCCCACGCCGCCGGCGGCGTCTTCTTCACCGCCACCTCGATGATCGGCTTCATCGCCCTGGCAGGGATTATCGTCCGCAACTCCATCCTGTTGGTGGACTTCATCAACCTGGAGCTGGAGGAAGGACGAAGCTTGGAAGAGGCGGTGGTACGCGCCGGATCGGTGCGCTTCCGCCCCATCGCCCTCACCGCCGCCGCGCTGGTGGTGGGCGGCCTGGTGATCCTCCTCGATCCCATCTTCCAGGGGCTGGCGGTGGCCTTGATCTCCGGCGTAGTGGTGGCCACCGCCCTGACCCTGGTGGTGATCCCCATCCTCTACTTCATGTATTTGAAGACCGTCGGCGTGGAGAAGGTGGTCGACATCCCCTCCGCCGCGCCGGCGATGGACAATGACAACAACCCAGGAGAACCATCGTGAATCTGAACGAATATCTGCGCGCCATCGCCGGGTTCTTCGTTTTGCTCTCGGTAGCCCTCGGCTATTGGGTGCACCCGGGCTTCTTCCTTTTCACCGCCTTCGTGGGGCTCAACCTCTTGCAGTCGGCGTTCACCGGCTGGTGCCCCATGATCACCTTCCTCCGAGCCCTCAAGGTTCGAGAATAGGATCCATCGATGAGCTATACGTTTCACCGCGAATTGGAAATGCCCTTCGACGCCGCCGTCGAGCACGTCACCCAGGCCCTGGCGGCCAAGGGCTTCGGAGTGCTGACGGAAATCGACGTAGCGGCAACGCTGCGCAAGAAGCTGGACGTGGACTTCCGGCCCTACCGCATCCTCGGCGCCTGCAACCCCGGCATGGCCTATCAGGCCCTCCAGGAGGAGGACCGCATCGGCGCCATGCTGCCGTGCAACGTCATCGTCCAGGACCGCGGCGAGGGCAAGGTGGAGGTCGCCGCCATCGACCCGGTGGCCTCCATGCAGGCCGTGGACAATCCGCACCTCGGGCGGGTCGCCGAGCAGGTCCAGTCGATGCTGCGGGAAGTGGTGGAAGGGCTCTAGGAGCCCACCTCTCTAGCAGCCGGCCGAGCGCCTAGCGCTCCGACGCCGACTCGCAATATTTGACCGCGCCGGCTTGGTGGTGGCTTTGGGGGCAGCCGTCGAGGGTCGACTCGGAAGCGGCCCCGGAGACCGCCGGACCGCCGGGGAAGGCGCCGCTGGAAGAGAAGACCTGGGCGGCGGTGCGGGAGAGGATGCGCGCCGGAGCGTCCACCGCGCACAGCGGACCGGAGAACAACGACGAGCCCAACAACAGCACCGTGCCGGCGGTCACCGCCCCCCAATGCAGCGAGGACCGCAGCCACGAGCGCAGACGGGAGGCGTTCTCTCCCTCACCACGGCGCAACAAGGCGATGCGCTGCCGAAGATCCGCTCCGGTGGCCGAAGAAGCGCCGGCGGTGGTGAGCTGCGGCAACCGCCAGCCACCGCCGAAGCGCACCACCTTGGCCAGCCCCCGGAGGTAGGCCTGGGGGCTGCCGGTGAGGGCTACCACCCGCTGGTCACAGGCCAGCTCCCGCTCCACCAGACAGCGCCGGTCCAACCACCACACCAGGGGGTGGAACCACAGCAGGCAGCGCAGCAACATCAGGCTGCGGGCGATGAGATTGTCCCAGCGGCGGATGTGAATCAGCTCGTGGAGCAGCACCGCCTCGAGCTCCTCGCGGCTCAGATGGCCGGCCATGGAAGCCGGCAGCACCACCCGGGGCCGCAGCACGCCCCAGGCTCCGGGTTCGGAGACCTGATCGCTGAGCACCAGCTCCACCCGCCGGCTGGCGGCATGGCGGAGCCAATTCCGGAGCGGTGCCCGAAGCCAGCGCGGAGCCCCTCCCCACGCACCCCCGGCCCCCAGGAGGCGTCGAGCTCGCTGCAGTGCCCACCACTCCGGGCCGTCGACGACCTGCCGACCGCGGACCAAGAGGTTGCGCAGGTGCAGCAGCCGCAGCACCCAAGAGGTCAGCAGCCAGACGCTCACCGCGGCCCACAGTAGCGCGAGGACGAGCCAGGTGCGGGACGAGAGCTCCAGCGCGCCGGTGCCGGCGGCGGCGTCTCCCATCAGCCCCAACCAGCGGCCGCCGAGGGTCAGCACGGCCCCGAAGTCGAGCCACGGGCCCAAGGCCTCCGGCAGCCGCCGCAGGCTCGCCGGCAGCGCCGGCGCCACGAAGGTGAGCACCAGCGCCGAAGGGATCCAGAATTTGGCCGCCGCCAACAGGCAGAGATAGCAGCGGAGTCGGGCGGGGGCAGAGGTGAGGACCGCCAGCAGCAGCCCCAGGGCACCGACGAAGAGGGTCGCCTGCCAGAGATGGTCGACCACCAAGGGACCAGCGGAGACCACCAGCGCCGAGGCAAACTCCACCCAGGCTTCGAGCAAACGCCCGATGCCGGTCAGCACAGCGCTGAACATCACGGTCTCACCGATGGCCGGCCCCTCCATCACTGCTCGAAAGAATCCTGGTTCTTCAGGAACCCGAGGGAACGTCGGCGGCGAGCAGCTCCTCCGCCTCCCGCAGGTCTTCCAGGCTCAATTTGCCGGACTCCGCCAGATGGGCCACCAGTGGCCGGGCGGAGCCTCCAAAGATGTCGAGAAAATCATCCACCAGCCGGCGATAGGCCGCCTTGCGGCTGACCCGGGGCCGGAAGATGTGGGCGTTGCCGATTTTCTGCACATGATCCACCGCCCCCTTCTCTTCGAGGCGACGGACGATGGTCTGAACGGTGGTGTAGGCCGGGCGACGGCGAGCCGGCAAGGCTTCCAGCACGTCGCGGACGGAGCCCTGACCCAGCTTCCAAAGCTCTTCCATCACCTCGAGCTCGAAACGGGTCAGCCGAACGGGTTGAATGCTCACGGGAGGTCGGATCCTTTCCGCCTGAGTTGTTCGACACCCCCGGCGTCGCACGGCCGGCGGCATCTCGAAAAGCCCGCTTGGGAGCGTCAAAAAGCTACCACGGCTGTCGTAGCTCCACAAGCGACGAGGCTGCGTCCTGGTACGCAGGCGGGGGGAGAAGGTTCGTGCGTGCGAGGGAGTGAAGGAGTGGTGGAGGTGGGTTTGGAGAGCTCGGGAAGGATTCGGGCGAGAGCCAACTGGTGGGCTGGCGCCCACCCTACCTATCCTCTGGGCGGATACCGCGTGTAGGGTGGGCGCC
>JAXHTF010000196.1 GCA_034211275.1 Acidobacteriota bacterium | reverse complement strand
CCGAGACCCAGCGGCTGATGGACGGCCTCATCGCCATCCACGGCCTGGAGGGGCGCTCCGGAACGGTGGTGGAGCAACGCATCGACGCCTTCCTGGTCCAGGGCACCACCGACCTGACGCTGGAGCAGGGGGCGCTGCTGGGTGGCGCCCTGAGCGGCGCTGTGGGGGGCCTGGCGGCGGATATGGTCGCCGGCGGCCTGACCTTCGGCGGCGGGCTGGTGGCGGGGGCGATCCTCGGTGCCCTGAGCGGTGCCGGTCTGACCCGCGCCCACGAGCTGGTGAAGCTCGGCGGCCAGCCGGCGGTGAGCTGGTCTCCGGCCTTCCTCGACGAGCTCGCCCGCCAGGCGCTGCTGCGCTATCTCGCGGTGGCCCACTTCGGCCGCGGGCGCGGCGCCTATGAGGATCGAGAGCATCCGGAGCATTGGCAGCGGGCGGTGGATCGGGCGCTGGAGGCCGGCAGCCGCGACCTCACCGGCGCCTGGAAGCAGGCTCAAAGCGCTATCGCCCCCGACACCGGTGAGCCCACAACCCCCGACCCCGCTGTCGAGCGGCGGCTCCGGCGCTCGCTGGAAGAAGCCCTGGAGACCATTCTGCGCCAGGCTTACCCCGCTTCGGCGTCGGTCCTCGGAGGCTAGCGCTGGGCTGCTAGGGATGGGCTGCTAGGGAGCGCGGAGCGTCCGGCGCCGCACCGTCAGATCCTCCACCCGGTCTTCGTCCACCGTCACCCCGATCCCGGGCACCGCCCGCGGCACCGTCACCTTCCCCGACTCGTCCATGGTCCATTCCGGATCGACGATGTCCCGATCCCAGTAGCGCCGGCTGGGAGAAAGATCTCCCGGCAGGGTAAACCCCGGCAGCGAGGCCAAGGCAACGTTGTAGGCGCGGCCGATGCCACTTTCGAGCATGCCGCCACACCACAGGTCGACCCCCTGCTCGCGGCATAGGCGATGGATCTCCAAGGCCGCGGTGAGGCCACCCACCCGCCCGGGTTTGAGGTTGAGCACCCGGCCGCTGCCCAGGGTGAGCATCTGCCGCGCCGCCGTCACCCCGCGCACCGACTCGTCGAGGCAGACGGGGGTCTCCAGATGCCGCTGGAGCTCGGCGTGGTCGGTGAGATCGTCCCAATGGAGGGGCTGCTCGATCATCTGCAGACCGAAAGCGTCGAAGCGCCGGAGGTGCTCCAAGTCTTCGAGGGTGTAGGCGCTGTTGGCGTCCATCACCAGGGCGACGGTGGGAGCCTCAGCCCGCAGCAGCTCCGCTACCGCCGCCACCGGCTCGAGATCGAACCCCCGGCGCACCTTGAGCTTGATGCGCCGATAGCCCGCCGCCACCGCCCCTCGTGCCGCCGCCAGGGTCGCCTCGAGGCTCTCCTGGAGCCCCACCACCACCCCGCTGTCGACGAAGCCGCGCTCTCCCCCCAGGAGCTCCGCCAAGGAGACGCCGCGGCACCGAGCGAAGAGATCCCAGACCACCATCTCCACTGCCCCCCGGGCCATGGCGTGGCCCCGAATCCCCTGGTGGAGCACCTCGTGGGCGTGCCGAGGCTCAGCAATCTCGTGCCCCACCAGCCGCGGCGCCAGCCACTCGCCGATGGCGATCCAGGCGGTGTCGACGGTCTCGGGAACGTAGTCCGGCCGCTCCAGGGCGACGCATTCGGACCATCCCTGGCGGCCGTCCTCATTCCAGGCGGTGAGCAGGATCAGCCGCCGCACCTCCACCCGGCCGGCGGAGCTGACGAAGGCCTCGCGCAGGGGAAGTCGGATCTCGCGGATGTTCAGCTGCTCGATTCTCATGGCTCGATGCTCCTCCCAACCTGGGCCAGATCTTACCCTCGGCGGGGTGATGCAGGCTCTGCGAGGCCCCGTCCCCAGCAAGGCCCCTTTTCTATCCGGGCCGCTTCCCTATAATGAAGTCGTCCGCACAGCCTTGCGATCTCGCCGCCGCGCCGGCCCCTTCGGCACTCAACCGCGGCCGGCGCTGCCTGATCTACCATCGAGCGAATTTTGATCACCGCCCTCATCAGCCGCAAAGGCGGCGTCGGCAAGACCACTTCCGCCGTCAATCTCAGCGCCGCCCTGGCAGCCCGGGGCCGGCGGGTGCTGCTCATGGACCTGGACGCCCAGAGCTCCGCCTCCCTCTCCCTCGGGCTGACGCGGCCGGAGCTGCCGCCCTCCGCCGCCGACGTCATCCACGGCCGGGTGAAGATGGAAGAAGCCATCCGCACCACCTCGGTGCCCAATCTCGATCTGCTCACCGGCTCGGTGGACCTCATCTCCCTCGACCGCGACCTAGGCTACAGCCGGCAGCGAGAGCAATGTCTGCAGCGCCCCCTGGAGCAAATCGAAGGACGCTACGACCATATCTTCATGGACTGTCCAGCGGGGCTGACCCTGCTGTCCAACGCGGCGCTGGCGGTGTCGGACAATCATCTGGTGCTGCTGACGCCGCAATTCCTGGTCCTCGACGGCCTGAGCAATTTCCTCGCCGCGGTGGACCGGGCACGGTACCGCACCCAGGGGCGGAGCCGGCTGGTGGGATTGTTGCTCACCCAGGTGGATTATCGGGTGCGGATCACCCGCGAGTATGTCGAAGAAATTCGCCAGGACTACGGCGAGCAGGTCTTCGGCGTCGAGGTCCGGGTCAACGTCAAGCTGGCGGAGGCTCCGGGATTCGGCATGACCATCTTCCAGCACGAGCCGAGCTCCACCGGCGCCGGTGCTTATGAGCTGCTGGCGGAGGAGTTCCTGCTGCGCACCGCTCCCCCGGAGCCGCAGCTCAGCCTCGCCCTGGACGACGAGAACCGTCCCAAGCCCCCAGCAACCGAAGACCGGGCACCGAAGCCCACCGAGACCCACGACGCCCCCATCCGAGACCAGGAGACGAAACCGTGAGACCAGCCCCAAGGCCCTACGCCGAGATCGCCGCCCCAATCCCCTCTCAACTCGTCTCCGGAGCCTCCCCGGGCCTGGCCCTGCGATTGCTCCTCGCCATCGCAGCCTTGCTTCTGGTGCTCCCCCAACCCGCCCTGGCCCAGGAGCCCTCAGAAGACCAAGACGAGGCTCCGCAGTGGAACGTCGACGCCCCGCCGCTACCCACCTACGGTGTCGAGCTGGACGTCGACGAGGGCACCTGGATGTCCCTGGACGTCAGCCCCGACGGCGAGGAGATCGTCTTCGACCTGCTGGGAGATCTCTTCACCATACCCATCAGCGGCGGAGAGGCGACGCCCCTGACCCAGGGCCTGGCCTGGGATATGCAGCCCCGCTACAGCCCCGACGGGCGCTTCATCGCTTTCACCAGCGACCGCGCCGGCGGCGACAACATCTGGCTGATGGATCGGGAGAGTGGCGAAATGTCGGCGGTGACGGACGAGGATTTCCGCCTCCTCAACAGCCCGGCGTGGAGCCCCGACGGGGAGTTCCTGGCGGCGCGCAAGCATTTCACCAAGACCCGCTCCCTGGGCGCCGGCGAGATCTGGCTCTACCATCGGAGCGGCGGCGACGGCGTGCAGATGGTGGCCAAGCCCAACGATCAGAAAGACCTCGGCGAACCCGTCTTCTCCCCCGACGGCCGCTACCTCTACTACAGCCGCGACGTCACCGCGGGGCAGCTCTTCGAATACAACAAGGACCCCAACGGCGAGATCTACGCCATCCTGCGCCTGGACCGGGAGACCGGCGAGACCGAGCGCCTGCTCACCGGTCCCGGCGGCGCCGTCCGCCCCACTCCCTCCCCGGACGGCCGTCACCTGGCCTTCGTGCGCCGGGTGCGGGCGCAGTCGGTGCTCCACATCCTCGATCTCGAGGACGGCTCGGTGCGCCCCATCTACGACGCTCTGGAGCGGGACATGCAGGAGACCTGGGCCATCCACGGCGTCTACCCCACCTTCGCCTGGACTCCCGACGGTGGCTCCTTGGTGTTCTGGGCCGGCGGCAAGCTGCACCGCATCTCCGCCGACGGCGGAAACGCCCAAGAGATCCCCTTCCGCGTCCGCACCACCCACACCGTCGCCGAGGCCCTGCGCTTCGAGCAGGAGGCGGCACCGGAGTCCTTCCACACCCGCATGCTGCGCTGGGTGGAGGTGGCCCCCGCCGGCGACCGGGCGGTCTTCCAGGCCCTGGGCTACTTGTGGATCCGCGACCTCCCGGACGGCGAGGCCCGGCGCCTGACCTCCCAGAGCGAGCACTTCGAGCTCTATCCCTCCTTCAGCCGTGACGGCCGATGGATCGTCTACACCACCTGGGACGATCAGGAGCTGGGGCAGGTGCGGGTGGTGTCCGCCGGCGGCGGCAGCGGCCGGGTGGTCACCGAGCTCGCCGGCCGCTACGCCGAGCCGGTGATCTCCCCGGACGGCGAGACCATCGTCTTCCGCAAGCTCGACGGCGGCTGGGTTCTCGACTCCCGGGGGACCCTCGATCCCGGCGTCTACCAGATGCCCTTCGCCGGCGGCAAGGCCGAGCGCATCACCAGCGACGGCGTCGAGCCCCACTTCGGTGCTCGTTCGGATCGCGTCTTCCTGCGCCGTAGCGGTGAGGAGAACCAGCGCACCCTGGTGGCGGTGGACCTCCAGGGACACGAAGACCGGGTGCTCGCTACCAGCGAATGGGCGAGCCGCTTCCGGGTCTCCCCGGACGGCCGCTGGCTCGCCTTCACCGAGCGCTTCAACGCCTACGTCACCCCGCTGCCGGCGGTGGGTGGACCGCGGGAGGTCGGCCCCGAGAGTGAGGACTTCCCCACCCGCCAGGTGTCCCGGGACGCCGGCGACCATCTGCATTGGGCCGGCGACGCCAAGAGCCTCCATTGGAGCCTCGGCCCGGAGCTCTTCACCCAGCCTCTCCCGGAGCTCTTCCCCGCGGTGGTCGCCGACGAGGACGAGCTGCCCCAGCCGCCGGAGCAGGGTATCGACCTGGGCTTCGAGGTGACGGCGCCGGTGCCCGCCGGCAGTCTGGCCCTGGTGGGCGGCCGGGTGGTGACCATGGACGGTGACGAGATCCTGGAGGACGGCGTGGTGGTCGTGGAGGGCAACCGCATCACCGCCGTCGGCTCCCGGGACGAGATCTCCATCCCCGCCGGCGCGCGGCAGGTGGACGTCACCGGCCACACCGTGCTGCCGGGCATCGTCGACGTCCACTGGCACGGCGACCAGGCCCAGGACGAGATCGTCCCGCAGCAGAATTGGTACAACTACGCCACCCTCGCCTTCGGCGTCACCACCCTCCACGACCCGTCCAACGACACCTCGGAGATCTTCGCCGCCGCCGAGATGGCCCGCGCCGGGGAGATCCTGGCGCCGCGCATCTTCTCCACCGGCACCATCCTCTACGGCGCCACCACCGCTTTCACCGCGGAGGTGGATGACCTAGAGGACGCCCGTTCCCATCTGCGGCGCCTGGAAGCGGTGGGCGCCTTCAGCATCAAGAGCTACAACCAGCCGCGCCGGGACCAGCGCCAGCAACTGCTGGTGGCGGCCCGGGAGCGGGGCATGCTGGTGATGCCCGAAGGCGGCTCGCTCTTCCAACACAACATGACCATGGTCGCCGACGGCCACACCGGCATCGAGCACTCGATCCCCGTGCCGGCCATCTACGACGACGTCGAGCAGCTGTGGAGCGCCACCCGGGTCGCCTACACCCCGACCCTGGTGGTGGGCTACGGCGGCATCTGGGGGGAGAATTACTTCTACGCCCGGGACGAGGTGTGGAAGCACCCGCTCCTCTCCTCCTTCGTCCCCCGCGCCCGTCTCGACGCCCGCTCCCGGCGGCGCATGGTGGCGCCGGCGGAGGAATACGGTCACTTCTTCAACGCCGCGGTGGCGAATCAGCTCCACGAGGAGGGAGTGGGAGTCCAGATCGGCGCCCATGGCCAGCGCGAGGGCCTGGGTTCCCACTGGGAGATTTGGATGCTCGTACAAGGGGGCATGGAGCCCCTGGAAGCTCTGCGGGTGGCCACCCTCGGCGGTGCCGAGTATCTGGGCATGGAGCGCGATCTGGGCTCCATCGAGGTGGGCAAGCTGGCGGATTTGATGATTCTGGAGGAGGATCCTCTGGAGGAGATCGAGAATAGCGACTCGGTGCGCTACGTGGTGCTTGATGGGCGCCTTTACGACGCCCACAGCCTCGATCAGCTGGCGCCGGAGGAACGGAGCACCGAGCCGTTCTACTTCGCCGACGGTGGACCCTGCGGCGCCGGGCCCTGTCCCGACCCCGGCCGTACCCTCTGTCACCACTGAGCCCGGCGAGAATCCCGGCGAAAACCGGGGTCAGAATCTGAACAGGGCCGGAATCAGAGCTTGAACAGGGCGTCGAAGGCGGATCGGGCGTCGCTCTGATCGGCACTGTCGGCGCCGAATTCCTGCGCCACCTTGGGCTCGAAGAGCTCGCATTGGTTGGCCTTGGTCTTGCTGCGCACCGGCTCCTTCACCGGCTGGCGGCATTCGTGACGGGCCGAGGTGTCGAAATAGACGCAATGCACACAGCTGTGCAGAGCGGTACCGCACTTCCGGCACTGCTCTTCGAATTGCTGCACCCCCGGCGGGGACTGTTTCTCGCCACAGCTATGGCAGCGGAAGACCTCGGTTTTGGGAGCTCCGAGGCCCCGGCCCCGGGGGCGATCGGTGGGCGACGGGCGCGGTCCGGAAGGCTTGCGGCGCTCTCGCCGAGAGTCGTCACCGGAATCCTGATACCCGCGCTGACGGTATTTGCGGTCGGACATAGTGCCGTTATAGCAGATCCGGCGGCGATTCCTATGGCCAGTTCGGCAGGAATCTCGAAGAAAATGGAGAAAAGGCCTGGCGCTGAGCATAGGCCGCTGCTACACTCTCTTTACAACTTCTTTTCAAAACACGGCGGGGCCACCCCGAAATCGGGGCGGCCGACAGGTAGGCTATTTAGGTAGGTCTGTGGGGTAGGCCGTTGATGCGGGGTGGTGAATCTGCGAACAGCCACCACTGAATCGGTAGGCACTACGTCGGACCGTTTTCGGCCCGTGTTGCCCATCCTTCATGCAGACCTCGTGCCAACCTTCCTGAGTCCCCCTCCGTCTCACCGCCCGTCTCAGCCAATCCCGCCAGGTCTCGGCCCCACCAAGAGGTCCAAGCTCCAAATCAGAGTCCGGAAGCACGTAGTGCGGCGCCATGAATGAGGTGCCGGGCTGACATCGCGAGGTGCCAAGTTTCCCCTCACCCTTTCCCCTCACCCTTAGGCCACTCCCGCCCCCGTTGGTCGCGTCCAAGCAGCCCGACCGCCGGCGTTTTGTAGATATTCCAGACACGGCGGGGCCACCCCGAAATGGGGGTGGCCGACAGGTAGGATTTTTCGGTAGGTCGTTGGGGTAGGCCGTTGATGCGGGATGACGAAACTCGTGAGAGTGCGTCATTGCTTGGTAGGCACTACATTGGGCTTTGCGCCCGATTGCCCACTTATAATGCACACCCTGTGCCAGCCCTCCCCCGAGCGGCAGAAATTTCTCTTCCAAACTCGATTCAGGCTCTCCCGCGGGACTTCTTCAACGCCTGGGCATCTCGCCCCAAACCATTCTCCACATTCGACTTGGACCATTTGAGAAAGGTCTTCGACGCCCTTTCCGCCGCGGGAGAACTTTTCTCGCCGCAGAGCTCGTCCACCCTTCCGCCAGGGTTCACCACCCGTTGGAGAATGGAGGAAAATTCTGCCAACGGCGTGTATTTGGTGCAACAAAGGCCTATCTGACACGCATCGCCCACGCTGCGGTGCGGCATTTTGGCATCAGGCTCCCAAATTTTCTCCTGGAAGGTGCCAGATCGCGGAGCAGTTTTGCGTCCTCTTCCCCAGAGACAGCTCTCACATCTAACTCTGGACCGAAAGGAGCAACCAATGATCTCCCAAAGCGAACTCGACGGTTACCGGCGCGCAGAAGAGCTAGTGCTGGCCGCCCACCACGCCACCCATGGCTTCCCCCGTGAGGCCGATCCACAGCTGGTGGAGCGGCTGCGCCGGATTCCCTGCGCCGCCACCGACAGCCTCCTCGACGGCTGTGCCAGCGCCACCGCCGCCCGCCGTCAGCGTCTCTGGCGCCAGGGCCTGACACTCTTGGAGCAGGCCGGCGAGGCCATCGACCAGGCCGCCGATGCGGGCTGGCTGCCGGTGGCCACCACCCTCACCCTGCTGGAGATTCAAAGCGCTGCCGTCCTGCAGCTCCTGGCTCTGCTGGAAGACTGCGATACGTCTCGAAAGTGCGCCGATCCAGCCCAGAGGGCCGCCTGATGACGACGCATAAACAACGCCCAGGAACAGCAAGCCGACCGAAAACCAACTTACCCTGTCCGAATCGACGGCGATCCGATACCGTGATCCAGTTCACCCCGGGACTGCGGACGAAGAATCTGAGGAAGGAACCCATGTCTCAAGAAATCTTGCAACGCTTGGATCAACTCGCGACCACGGTCCAAGGTCTGACCGACGAATCCCGAGCAGGCCGCGAGGAGCTCGCCAAGAAGATGGATCGAGTCGAAGGAAAGACCGACGCCCTGCAAGAGGGGCAGGAGGTCCTCTCCAACCAAGTCGACCGTCTCCATGGAGAGCTGTCGGAAAGAGTGGAACAGGTCGAGATCCAAGTCCACGATCTCACCGTTGGGTTGCGGGAGAGCAACGAGGCGACCCTGAAGGCCCTGGCAGCACTCCGTCAAACCCGCAGCTCACCGCACTCACCTTCAGCCGAGTCCTAAGAGCTCGAGTCTTGGCAGCCTGGACAGGACCCCACCGCGGGCACTGCTCCATTACACTGCTGTCCTGCAAAAGCGCTGGCTCCGGCATCGAAACGGTGCCGGAGCCGGAGTTCCCATCACTCCTCATCGCCAAGCCCACGCCTTTCGCACCGATCCCATGACCGAAGCCACGACTCCTCCACCGCTGGTCCAGCTCCGCGGCCTGACCAAGATCTTCCGCGAAGGCGGCCGCGAGCGCCGACTCTTGGACTCCGTCGACGGCGTCATCGGCGAGGGAGAGTTGGTGGTGCTTCTGGGCAAGAGCGGGTCGGGTAAGTCCACCCTGCTCAATCTCCTCGGGGGCATCGACCTTCCCAGCGCCGGCGAGGTCTTGGTGCAGGGCGTTTCCCTGGGCGCCCTGGACGAAGAGGAGCGAACCCGCTTCCGCCGCGACCATGTCGGCTTCGTCTTCCAGTTTTTCAACCTCATTCCGACGCTGACGGTGGAGGAGAATCTCCTCCTGCCGCTGGAGCTCAAGGGCAGAACCGCGCCGTCGGACCGCGACGCCGCCCTCGAGCTTCTGGCGGAGGTGGGACTGGGGGATCGCGCCGAGAGCTTTCCCGACCGCCTCTCCGGCGGCGAGCAGCAGCGTGTGGCGGTGGCCCGGGCCCTGGCCCACGACCCGCTCCTGGTCCTCGCCGACGAGCCCACCGGCAACCTCGATCACGAAACCGGCCAGGAAGTCCTGAATCTCCTCGACCGTCTCACCCGCCGCGCCGGCAAGACCATGGTGATGGTGACCCATAGCCGAGAGGCGGTGGGAGTGGCGGATCGGGTGCTGACCATCGCCGACGGTGCCCTGGTGGAACGTTCCGTCGAGGTCAGCTCCGGGACTCCCCCCGACCCACAGGAAGACTGACCTAGGAGCCCCGATCCGGAGTCTTCCCAAGACTCTCGACTCTCTCCTCCGCCCGTAGCAGCCCATGTCGACCATCCTCAGCCGCGCCAGCCGCCGCTACCTCCAACGCCATCCGTGGCAGATCGCCCTCTCGGTGCTGGGGGTCGCTCTCGGTGTGGCGGTGGTGGTGGCCATCGAGCTGGCCAACCAAAGCGCCGAACGAGCGTTCCGCCTGTCCACCGAGCAGGTCACCGGCCGCACCACCCACCAGCTGGTGGCGGGACCGGCGGGGGTCGACGAGGATCTCTACGCTCAGCTGCGCCGCAGCGGCGAGATCGACCGCGCCGCGCCGGTGGTGGAGGCCTACGTCGCCCTCCCCGACCACCCGGGGCGGGTGCTGCATCTGGTGGGCGTCGACCCTTGGGCGGAGGCCCCCTTTCGCACCGCCCTGGCGGGCGGTTCGGTGGACCCCGGAGAGCTCCTGGTTCGCCCCGGCGCCGCCCTGGTGGCGGAAGCGACGGCTCGCGACTTGGGTCTGGAGGAAGGCGGCCGGCTGCGGCTGGGGATCGACGGCCGGACGGTCGAGGTCGAGCTCGCCGGCGTGCTGGAAGGCGACCCTAGGGGCCGCGAGGATTTGTTGGTGATGGATATCGCCGGGGCTCAGGAGTTGCTCCAGCGCCCCGGCCGGCTGACCCGCATCGATCTCATTCTTCCCACCGGCACCGGCACCGACCAGGTGCTTCAGCGGCTCCGGGAAGCCTTGCCGCCCGGGGTCGAGATTCTCGAGGCCCAGGCGCGCCAGAATGCCACCGCCGGGATGATTGAGTCCTTCCAGCTCAATCTCCGGGCCCTGAGCCTGCTGGCGTTGCTCTGCGGTACTTTCCTGGTCTACAACACGGTGAGCTTCTCGGTGGTCCAGCGCCGCCCCCTCATCGGCCGGCTGCGGGCGCTGGGAGTGACCCGCCGGCAGATCTTCCGCTCGATCCTCGCCGAAGCCTTGGCCCTGGGCCTCGCCGGCACCGTCCTGGGGCTCTTGCTGGGAATCGGTCTAGGCCACGCTCTGGTACGGCTGGTGACCCGCACCATCAACGACCTCTATTTCGTCCTCACCGTCCGGGAGCTGGCGCTGGCGCCCCAAGGCCTGCTGGTGGGCATCGCCCTGGGGGTCGGCGCCAGCCTGCTGGCGGCCCTGGCGCCGGCCCGGGAAGCGACCTCCACGCCTCCCCGCCAGACCCTCAGCCGCTCGGCCCTGGAGCAGCGGGCGCGACAGCGGCTGCCCTACCTGGCCGGCATCGGCGCTCTGCTGCTCGCTGGCGGTGCGGCGCTGCTGGTCCCCCGGACCTCGCTGGTGGTGGCCTTCACCGGCATGTTCGTAGTGGTCATGGGCTGTGCCCTCCTCGCTCCGCCGGCCACCGCTGCCCTGATGCGCCTGGTCCAGGGTCCCCTGGGGCGTTGGACCGGGCTGCTGGGACGCATGGCCGCCCGCGGCGTGGTGGCCTCCCTGAGCCGCACCGGCGTCGCCATCGCCGCCCTCACCGTGGCGGTATCGGTGACCGTCGGCATCGGAGTGATGATCGACAGCTTCCGTAGCTCCGTGGCCCAGTGGCTGGAACACACCCTGGTGGCGGATATCTATGTCTCGCCTCTGCGCCCCGGCCGCGGCGTCGGGGGCGGGCAGGCTCCGCTACCGGAGGAGCTGGCACGGCAAATCGCCGAGCTGCCGGAGGTAGGGCGAGTCAACACCCTCCGGCGGGTGACCATCGCCTCCCAGCAGGGGCCGGTGCAGATGGCGGCGGTGGATCTGGATGAGCGCGGCCGTGGCTCGTTCCGATTTCTCGCCAGCGAACCGGAGGAGGCCTGGCGGCAGGTGCGGCAGGAGGAAGCCCTGCTCATCTCCGAGCCCTTCGCCTTCCGCCGGGGGCTCCAGCCCGGAGACCTCTTGAGTCTGCGCACCGACGCCGGCCGGCGCGACTTCCCCGTCGCCGCGGTGTATCGGGACTACGGTTCGGATCAGGGCTCGGTGCTCATGGACCGCGGCACCTATGATCGATACTGGCAGGACCGGGGCTTTACCGCCCTCGCCGTCTTCCTCGCTCCCGGAGCCGCCGAGGACCGGGCCTTGGCGGGCATTCGCCGCCTCGGAGCCAGCGCCAGTGCCAGTGCCGGCGGCAACCCCGGTGACGGCACCGAAGCTAGCCAGCCCGAGACGTCCCAACCCGAAACCCTAGCGCGCTCCAACCGCTCGATCCGCGAGCTTTCCCTGGAAATCTTCGACCGCACTTTCCTGATCACCGGAGTCCTGCGGCTGCTCGCCGGCGCCGTCGCCTTCTTGGGGGTGGTAGGCGCCCTCACCGCCCTGCAGCTGGACCGCGCCCGGGAGCTGGCCATGCTCCGCGCCAACGGCCTGACGCCGCGGCAGGTGTGGCGATTGGTCACCGCCCAGACCGGTCTCATGGGGCTGGCGGCGGGCCTGCTCTCCATCCCCATGGGGGTGGTCATGGCGGTGATCATGACCCACGTCATCAACCGCCGCTCCTTCGGCTGGTCCGTGGAGCTGTTGCTGCCGCCCTCCATCGGTCTGGAGGCCCTGGCCCTGGCCCTCGTCGCGGCGCTGCTGGCGGGCATCTACCCCGCCTATCGGATGGCCCGAACACCGCCGGCGCTGGCGCTCCGGCAGGAATGAGGAAGCTTCCATGCGCGCTCTGATCCTCACCCTCCTGCTCCTCCTCGCCGCCGTGGTGGCCGGCGCCCTGTTGCTGGACCCTCCCCCGGCGGCTCCGGCGAACCCGGGCATCGACGTGGCGGAAGCCATGGCCGCCGGAGGCATGGAAGGCTATGAACGGGCGACCGCTCCCCGTCCCTTCTCCTTCCCCGAGGATCATGGTCCCCACCCCGGTTTCCGCACCGAGTGGTGGTATTTCACCGGTCATCTACAAGCCCAAGACGGCCGCCGCTTCGGATATCAGCTGACCTTCTTCCGCACCGCCCTGGCGCCCCCCGGCGAGATGCCGCTGCGCTCCTCGTAAATTCATTACATCTAATTTAATTAAAGTAGAAAGAGAATTAATATCTGTAATTCTGTTACGACTTAAATAACGCCA
>JAXHTF010000195.1 GCA_034211275.1 Acidobacteriota bacterium | reverse complement strand
ATGGAGAGGTCCTTGAGGCTGGACAGCTCCTGCTCTAACTGCTCCACTTGGTCCGCGCGATCCGGATCCCCAGCGAGCTCGTCGCCGCGGTCACCAGCCTCACCTTCGGCCCGCTGCTCCGGCCCCTCCTCGGGGTCCTCCGGCAGCTTGCGGCCGGTCCGTTTAGCCACCTGCTCCACCGCCTCCACGGCCTCCCGCATGGCGGCGTCCAGGCGGCCGGAGCCGGGGCCGTGGATCTTGATCTCTCCGCTCTTGCGGCCCTGATTGTCCGATCGATTCGAATCCTGTTCCGACATCTTCAAAACGCTCCTCTCCGCCTCACTCTCGTATTCTGTATGCGGAGTCTTTCGATCATTCTATGGGAAGGCCTTGCCGAAATCTCGCTTCCACCCCGTCAATCCTCCGCCAAGAAGGTGCTGGCCAGCGCCATGCTCAGCCGCTCCCCCAGGTAGTGAACCAACGGAATGGTGCGTTGATATTCCATCCGCGACGGACCGAAGACCCCGAGGGTACCCAGGGGGTTTTCCCCGACGCCGTAGGTGGTTGTGACCAGACTGAAGTCGAGATCCGAGGTCAAATCGCTGTCCTCGCCGATGAGAACCCGCACACCGTGGCCTTTCATGCATTCGGTGAGCATGTACACCAGCCGCGCCTTGTCGGAGAACTTCTCGAATAGGCAGCGAACGCGCTCGATATCCGCCAGCTCCGGCTGGGACAGCAGCTCGCTGGTGCCGTCCACCAAGACTTCCTGATCGCCGATGTCCAGTCCGGTCTTCGCCAGCTCGATGGTCAGCGCCAGAATCCGATCCATCTGCGCCCGCTCCTCCGCCATCAGCCGCAAAAGCCGGTCGCGGATCTGGCGCACCGTCAGCCCGGAAAAATTCTCCGTCACATAGTTGGAGATCCGCGCCAGCTGCTCGCGGCTCAGGGGCTCGCGGGTCTGGATCACCTTCTTGTCCACAAAGCCGGCGGTGGAGACCACGACGCACAGGACCTTGCGATCCGAAAGGTGCACGAACTCGACGGTCTTGAGCACCGTCTCCGCCAGCGCCGGGGTGAGCAGGATGCCCACCTGATGACTGAGCTCCGACAGCAGCTGGGAGGTGGCGGCCATCAGATGATCCGGGTCGCCCTCGCTGGAAACCAAGCCGTGATCGATTCGGTCGCGGATGCCCTGCGGGATCTGGGACGGATCCATCATCGAGCCGATGTAGAGGTGGTAGGCCTTGCGGGTGGGAACGCGGCCGGCGGAGGTATGGGGCTGGGACAGGAGCCCCAGCTCCTCCAAGTCCGCCATGGTGTTGCGGATGGTGGCCGCCGACAGCCCGTGCTGCCCATGCTTCGCCACCGCCCGCGAGCTGACCGGCTCGGCGTTCAAGATATACGTCAGGATTACATCCTTGAGGATGGCCCGGTCTCGGGCGGTCAGCCCAAACTCTCCGTCTTGGCTCCCCATAGCGTCTCGACCCCCAACTTTTGACTCCGCGTGTCGCGAATCCGCGTGTCCCGGCTCTCCGTGGCGGCAGCAGACTGGATCGTCGGCGCAGCCGCTCTACGCGGCCCCCGACGAATTGGCGAAGGGTACTTGTGACAGCGCCCTTTGTCAAGGTCAAGTGCTTGTAGGCCAAGCACTTGCGCAACGGGAGCGAGGCTCCCGGCAGTCCCCGGGACCCCCCGCTGGTAGAAGCTCCCGTGCCGGTCTACGGCGAAGATCGCCTCGCGCTCTTCCAATCCTTCTCCGGCCTGGATTCTACCCCACACGCCGTCCAGCACCGCCGCGCCGTCCTGCGGCTAGTTCGAGCGCTGGTTCGAGCACCAGTGGCGCCGCAGGCGGGTCATGGGTGCGGTGGCGCCCGTTTTCCGCTAGCATGGGCGTGAGAAGCCGACGGGCAGACCCGCTCGAAAATCGATCGTGCAGACCGGCTCTCGACAACCCGCGAGAGCCCGTAACCAGGGGCTTTGTGAAACCTTGCGTCCATTGACCACCCAATCTACCGGTGCTATGCTCTCCCACCCACATCGGCGGTACTGACCCCCATGGTTTTCTTCAACTACAGCACCATGCAGATGGCCGCCAAGATCGTGTACTACGGTCCCGGTCTCTGCGGTAAAACCACCAATCTGCATTTCATCTACAGCCAGACCTCCGGCGACAGCCGGGGCGAGATGGTCTCGTTGGAGACCGAAACCGACCGTACCCTCTTCTTCGATCTCCTGCCCATCGACGTCGGCACCATCGGCGGTTTCAGCACCCGCATCCAGCTCTACACCGTTCCCGGTCAGGTCTTCTACAACACCACCCGCAAGCTGGTGCTCAAGGGTGTGGACGGCGTGGTCTTCGTGGCCGATTCTCAAAAGCCCATGCTGCAGGCCAACGTCGACTCGCTGAAGAACCTTGCAGAGAATCTGGGAGGAATGGGCATCGAGCTCGGGGATCTGCCCATGGTGCTGCAGTACAACAAGCGGGATCTGCCCTCCATCTGCTCGGTAGAAGAGCTCAACAGCGCCCTCAATCCCGAAGGCAAGCGACCGTACTTCGAAGCCTCCGCCCTGAACGGCAACGGCGTCTTCGAAACCCTCAAGGGAATCTCCCGGCTGACCCTATTGTCGCTCAAGAAGAAGCTCGCCCGCGACGCCGGCGACCGGGGCAAGGGTCCCAAGCCGCCAGCCAAACCGCCGGCTCAAGCTCCAGCCAAACCCGCCGTTCAGGCTCCACCCAAGCCCGCTGCGGCAGCCCCTCCGGCCCAACCCGCGGCCCAGGAGCCAGCACCCCAAGCCGCCAGTCCGCAAGCTCCCAGTCCGCCGGCCCAGCCCGCCCCACCACCGGCGGCGGCCCCGACAGCGGCAGCCCCGGCAGCTCCGTCCCAGCCCGCGGCCAAGAAACCCTCCGGCGCCAAAGCCCGCAAGTCGGTGGACGTCCTCGGCGAGCTGGAGAAGTTGCGCCGAGAGGTCAAGGGACGCCGCCCGGCGCGCCCCGCCCCCCGGACAGGAGCCAACGGCGGCGGAGAGCTCAGCCGCGAGATCCAAATGACCATCAACCGCTCCGACTTCCATCGCCTGCGGCGCTTCTCCCTCAACCTGCAGGTGGAGGACGAGAACAACCAGGTGGTCGACGCGGTACGCGATTTCCACGTCGACATTCGGGACCCGGCGAGCCTGGAAAAGGTTCTGCTGCGGCTCAGCATCGCCCTCAATCCGAAAGGACCCGCCAACCCCGGCGGTGAGTGAGGGCCTTCTCCCCACCCGATCCGTCGATGAATCCGGTGGGTGCCTGCGTGGGGTCGGCGGCGGGACGGAGGTGGGCACCATGAAATGCCCCTATTGCGGACAAAACGACGATCGGGTGGTGGACTCCCGGGAGAGCCGTGATGGCGAGACCATCCGCCGGCGCCGCCAGTGCAATCACTGCGAGCACCGCTTTACCTCCTACGAGCAGATCGAAGACATCCCCTACATGGTGGTGAAGAACGACGGCAGCCGCCAGGAGTTCAGCCGCTCGAAGGTGATGGCCGGACTGCTGCGGGCGTGCGAGAAGCGGCCCGTGTCGGTCTCGCAACTGGAGGAGCTGGTGGACGCGCTGGAGCAGTCGCTGCACCAAACCACCGAGAGGGAGTTGAGCACCCAGGACATCGGCAGCTTCATCATGGAACGACTCAAAGAGCTGGACCAGGTCGCCTACATCCGCTTCGCTTCGGTCTATCGCCGTTTCGAGGATGTGGACGCCTTCATGGAGATGGTCCGCTCCCTGCCCACCCGCAAGACCCCCGAACCCTCCGCCGAAGACGACGCGCGGATCAAGACCTGAGGCGCCGGCAGCGCCCGGAGGCCAGCCGTCCTCAGGCGGCCCCTTCGGCAACGGCCCCTCCCGGCGCCCCCCAGTCCCGGCGCGCCGTCCACGGAGACCATCATGGCCCACAATCCAGAGCTCGACAGCGAAGAGACCATCACCATCCCCGACGTCCTACCGGTGCTGCCGGTGCGCGACGCGGTGGTCTTCCCGTACATCATCCTGCCCCTTTCCGTCGGCCGGGAGGAAGGCCTACGGGCGGTGGATCGAGCCCTCGAGGACAATCGCCTGATCCTCCTCGTCTCCCAACGCGATTCGAGCCAGGAAGAGCCGGAGCTGGACGAGCTCTACAGCGTCGGCACCGTCGCCGCCATCCTGCGCATGCTCAAGCTCCCCGACGGCCGGGTACGCATCCTCATCCAAGGCCTGGCGCGGGCGAGCCTGGGAGCTCCCCAACAGACTCAGCCGTTCCTCCAGGCGCGGGTGGAAACCCTCCCCGACGATCCCATCCCGGAGCCCGACGGCGACGACCCGCTGGAGGCCGACGCCCTCATGCGCAGCGTCCGGGAGCGCCTCGAACAGGCCGCCAGCCTCGGCCGCGGCATCTCGCCGGACGTGCTGGTCATCGCCGCCAGCCAACAGGACCCGGGCCGCCTGGCGGACCTCGCTGCCAGCAATTTGGACCTGGAGGTGGAGGAAGGTCAGGGCCTGTTGGAGACCACCGACGCTCTGCGCCGCCTGCAGCTGGTCAGCGACCTGCTCAACCGCGAAATCCAGGTGCTGACGGTGCAGCAGGAGATCTCCTCCGAAGCCCGGGGAGAGATGGACCGCAGCCAGCGGGAGTACTACCTGCGCCAGCAGCTCAAGGCGATCCAGACCGAACTCGGCGAAAGCGACGACCTGAGTGAGGAGATCACCGAGTTCCGTCAGCAGGCGAAGGAACGGGAGCTGAGCGAGGAAGCGGTGGAGGAAATGGAGCGCCAGATCCGCCGCCTCGAGCGCAGCCACCCGGAGAGTGCCGAGACCAGCATCACCCGCACCTACCTGGAATGGCTCACCGGCCTACCCTGGAACAAAACCAGCGAGGACCAGCTGGAGCTCGGCCCGGCCCGGGAAGTCCTGGACGAGGATCACTACGACCTGGAAAAGGTCAAGGAACGGATCCTCGAATTCCTCGCCGTGCGCAAGCTCAAGGATGACACCAAGGGCCCGCTGCTCTGCTTCGTCGGCCCGCCGGGCGTCGGCAAGACCTCCCTGGGGCGCTCCATCGCCCGTGCCATGGGGCGCAAATTCGTTCGCCTCTCCCTGGGCGGCGTCCGCGACGAGGCGGAAATCCGCGGCCACCGGCGCACCTACGTCGGCGCCTTGCCCGGGCGCATCATCCAAAGCCTCAACCAGGCCGGCACCAACAACCCGGTCTTCATGCTCGACGAGATCGACAAGATCGGCGCTGACTACCGCGGCGACCCATCCTCGGCGCTGCTGGAGGTATTGGACCCGGAGCAGAACTCCACCTTCCGGGATCACTACCTGGGAGTGGCCTACGACCTGTCGAAGGTGCTCTTCATCGCCACCGCCAACCTACTGGAGCCCATCCAGCCGGCCTTCCTCGACCGCATGGAAGTGATCCGCCTCAGCGGCTACACGGCGGAGGAGAAGCTGGAGATCGCCCGCCGCCATCTGATCCCCAAGCAGACGGAGGAGAACGGCCTGCAGCCGGGCCACGTGCAATTCAGCGACAACGCCCTGCGGCGGATCATCCGCCACTACACCAAGGAAGCGGGATTGCGCAATTTGGAGCGCGAGCTCGCCGCCATCTGCCGCAAGGTGGCGGTGAAGGTGGCCTCCGGCGACGAGACCCCCATCCAGATCAACGTCCAGCGGGTGGAGAAATATCTCGGCCCGGCACGGCACTACCCGGAGGAGCTCCTCGACCGCGACCGCGTCGGCGTCGCCACCGGCCTCGCCTGGACCGCCGCCGGCGGCGACCTGCTCTTCATCGAGGTGGTGGCGGTGCCCGGCAAGGGCAAGCTCACCCTCACCGGCCAGCTCGGCGAGGTGATGAAGGAATCCGCCCAGGCGGCCCTCTCCTACTCCCGCAGCTACGGCAAGAACCTGGGGCTGGGGGAGGAGTACTTCGCCCAACACGATCTGCACATCCACGTGCCCGCCGGCTCCATCCCCAAAGACGGTCCCTCCGCCGGCATCACCATCGCCACCGCCATCCTTTCCCTGCTCACCCGCAAACCGGTGCTGCGGCGAGTGGCCATGACCGGCGAGATCACCCTGCGCGGCGACATCCTGCCCATCGGCGGCCTCAAGGAAAAGGTGCTGGCAGCCCGCAGCGCCGGCGTCGACACGGTGGTGCTGCCCCGGCTCAACCACCGGGATCTCGAGGAGATCCCGAGCCCCCTCAAGCGTAAGCTCACCTTCCATCTGGTGGATCACATGGACGAGGTGGTGAAGATCGCCCTCGACCAAGAGGAAGAGCCCGTCGAGGAGGATGCGCAGAAGAACACCGGCGACGATGGGTGAGGACGAGCTCCTCGCCTGGTTGCGGCGGCAGGACTCCCGCCTGGCGGAGCTCCTGGGGGACGACGCTGCCCTGCTGCCCCCCTCTCCTGATGAGGGAAGCCGGCACCAAGCCGTCACCGTCGACAGCCAGATCGAAGGGATCCACTTCCTCCCCGGCCTTGACCCGGCGGTGGTGGCCCATCGGCTGTTGGCGGTCAACCTCAGCGACCTGGCGGCGGTGGGCGCCGAGCCTGTCTACGCCTTCCTCGCCCTCGCCGCCCCGGCGGACTTCCCCCACAAGCGCTTCTTTCGAGCCCTGCTCGACGGCTGCAGATTTCACGGCCTGCGTCTCGCCGGCGGCGATCTGGCGCGGGCGCCGGCGGTCACCGCCACCCTCACCCTCATCGGTCGTCAGCCCGACGGGGGGCGCTGGGTGCGCCGCGACCTGGCCCACCCGGGAGATGTGCTGTGGGTCGGCGGCAGCCTCGGGGAATCGGCCCTGGGCCGCTTCCTGCTGGGCCGGATAGGCCGCCCGGATCCCCTCGCCGCCGAGCACTCGCTGCCCGCGGAGCTCCTCCCCGCCGCCCGCCACTCCCTGCGCCGTCATCTGCGCCCCGAGCCCCAACTGGCGCTGGGCAAATGGCTCGGAAGCCAACCCCGGGCCGCCGGTCTCGACCTATCCGACGGGCTGGCCAAGGATCTGCCGCGGCTATGCGCCGCCAGTGGTTGTGGAGCGGCGATCGAGGCCGCATCACTGCCGGCACCGAAAGAGTTTCAGGCCCTGTGCCGAGCTCTGGAGGTGAATCCGCTGGAGACCCAGTTGGGAGGCGGGGAGGATTATGTGCTGCTCTTCGCTCTACCGCCCGAGACTCACCCACCGGAGAGCTTTGGCTGCACCGCCGTCGGCCGCATACAAAACGACCGGACCCTGTCATTACAAGGCCCGGTCGATTGTGTCGAGCTACCGGCGTTGGGCTGGGATCATTTATCGCCCCGGGAGTAAGCCTCCCGGAAGGTGGTCCCTGCGAACGGATCGCCGGCGCGTGGCTTGACCAGAAGTTCTGACTGCCGAGATCGATCAGCGCCGCTTGAGGGTCAGCTGAACCGGCTTGTCGAGCTTCTTCTCGATCGCCTTCAGCTGGCGCTCGATGGCGGCCAGGCGCTTGACCACATCCCGATCCGCCTTGCTGCTGCCGGAAGAAGTGACCCGACTGGTAGAGGAGGACCTGCTGGAGCCGGTGGACTTGCTGCGGCCACGGCCACGGCGGCTCTGGGAACGAATCTCTTCGAACACCTCCACCGCTTCCGGATAGTAGCGCCGGCTACGGCCCTTGCCCTTGCTCTTCAGCCGCGAGCTGTGCTGTTTCACATAGCGGGAAAGAGTGGGATAAGAAATACCGGTACGCTTGCTGATCTCGGTGAGGGTCAGAAGCTCCTCGCCCTGATCGTCGCTCGCCGCTTCCGCCTTCTTCTTGGCGGCGCTCCGGCGGGCCTTGCGGCGACTGCGGGTCTTGCGCCCTCTGCGCTTCGAACCACCATCGCCGCTACTCTCCTTGCGCGGCCGGCCACGCTTGGAGATGTTCTCCTTCTTGATCTCTTCGAAAACCTCCAAGGCCTCTTCCGGATACCGCTGCATGCGGCCTTTGCCTTCCGAAGGGATCCGGTCCTGGTAGTTTTTCTTGTATCGCTGGAGTGTGGGCATCGAGATGCCCGTTCGTTTTGAAACCTCAGTAAGTGTAAGCAATCCGCTCTCCTGTGTCTAAGGCCGCAAGGGCCAGTTCCTAGAAACTCCTAAAAAGGGAAAGAAAAGAAATCAACTAACAGCGCCTATTATTCTTAAGATGCCGCACCGAGTCAACAAAGAACCAGTCAATGATCGGAAAAAAGGGTTGTCTTCCTCAGTCTACGCTCCCATGAACGTTCCTCCAGCTGGCGGAAACCCGCCTTCGGCAAAAGCCGGACCCGCCCCAAGTCCTTGATAATCCGTCAGATAGCCGCGCCCCGGGCGAAGCCCCCGCCGACCTCGGCCCAAGGTGCCGCACTATCCTGAATGATGAATTGAACCGAAAGGAAACGAAAGGGCTTTCGATCTTAGGGCGCCCAGACCCGGAGGCATTGGCCTCAAGTAGAGAAAGGGGCCTCAAGTAGAGGAAGGGAGCTTCCCCAACTCCCCCCGCAGCCGCGGATTGAGCGCGTCGACCAGTGCATCGCCCAAGAAATTCAATCCCAGCACGGTGAGCACGATGGCAGCGCCGGGGAAGAGCGCCAAATGCGGCGCATCCAAGAGATGGCTGCGGCCGGCATTGATCATCGCTCCCCAGGAAGGGGTAGGGGGTTGGATGCCCAAACCGAGAAACGAAAGCCCGGCCTCCGCCAGAATGGCTCCCGCCATTCCCAAGCTCGCCTGCACCATCAGTGTCGGCAGCACGTTGGGCAATACGTGGACCCACAGCACCCGCGACGGTCGTAGCCCTGTAGTCCGGGCGGCGAGGACGAATTCTTGTTCCCGGATTTGCAGCACCTGACCCCGCACCAACCGTGCGTACCCCACCCAGCCGATGACCACCAACGCCAGCACCACATGGCGCAGAGCCGGCCCCAGAACCGCCACCAAAGCGATGGCTAGGAGGATCCCCGGAAAGGCTAGGAAGACATCGGAAACGCGCATCACCAGGGTATCCAAGCGACCGCCCACGAAACCTGATAGGGATCCCAAAGCGGTCCCCAAAGCTCCCGCCAGGAGCACCACCGAAAGACCCACTCCCACCGACACCCGGGCCCCGTAAATCATTCTCGAAAGAATGTCCCGACCCAACTCGTCCTGCCCCAGCGGATGTTCCAAGGTCGGGGGTTCGAGGCGGCGTTCCAGATCCTGGGCGCTGGGATCGTAGGGCGCCAGCCAGGGCGCCAGCAGCGCCGTCAGGAGCACCGCCGCCACCACCGCCGCCCCGACCAGGGCATGAGCACGGATCTTCATGCGCCTTCCTCCTGATAGCGAATGCGCGGATCGAGCAGCGCGTAGATCAGATCCGTGAGCAGATTCACCAGCACATAGGTCACCGCGATGATCAACACACCACCCTGTACCAACGGATAGTCCCGCAGCCGGATGGCCTGAATCAGCAATCGCCCCAACCCCGGCCAGGAGAAGATGGTCTCGGTGATGATGGCGCCGGTGAGTAGAGCGCCAAATTGCAGACCGATGATGGTCACCACCGGAATCAAAGCATTGCGCAGGGCATGACGCACAACCGCCTGTCCCCGCCGCAAACCCTTGGCCTGAGCGGTCACCAGATAAGGCCGATGAAGCTCCTCCGCCACCGACGAGCGCACCATGCGGGTGAGCAATCCGGCGAGGGCGGTACCCAAGGTAATGGCCGGCAGTACCAGGCTGGCCCACCCCTCCCGCCCCGACACCGGGAGCAGATTCCAATAGATCGCAAACACCAGGATCAACATGGGGCCGAGCCAGAAGTTGGGGATGGAAACCCCCAACAACGAAAAGAACCGGGAGAGTTGATCGATCACCCCGTCTTTGTGCAGTGCCGCCAGCACTCCCAGCGGCAGAGAGATCATCAACGCCACCAACATGCTCGCCAACGCCAGCTCGAGGGTGGCGGGATAGTGCTCCGCCAGCAGCTCCGTCACCGGCCGGCGATAGTGCAAGGACTCTCCCAGGTCGCCGCGGAAGAGCCCGGTCATGAACTCCAGATATTGCTCTCCCAGCGGGCGGTCCAGCCCCAGGGATTCCCTCAACGCCTGGACGTCCGCCGCCTGAGCGCCGTCCCCCAGCATCATCTGCACCGGGTCCCCGGGAATCAAATGAATGAGGGAGAAAACTAGCGTCGCCACCAGCAGCGCCACCGGCACCACCTGCACCAAACGCCGAAGAAGGTAATAGGTCATCGTTGCTTTCGGTTGCTCACTCGGCAAGTCGTTCCATCAACTAGCCCTCGAGACGCAGCTGCCGTACCAGATAGGAGAGCGCCTGGCGGCTCATCCCCAATCGGCGGGCGGCTTCCGCACGGTTGCCCCCGGCGGCTTCCAACGCCTCGGTCACCAGGCGGCGGCGGAAGGCTTCGAGGCTCTGATGATAGTCGGTCACCGGCGTCGCCGCGTCGGACGGCAAATCCAGATGCTCCTCGTCCACCGCACCACCGCCGGCCAACGCCACCGCGACACTCAGCACATTGCGTAGCTCACGAACATTGCCGGGCCACGAATGCCCCAGCAGTCGCGCCCGGGCCGCCGCCGTCAGCTCACGGCTCTCAGGGTCTGATCGAGAGCCTGCGGACTGGGCGCGGTTGTTCGTTCCGTGGAGAAAATGTTCCGCCAGCAGGATCACGTCCCGACCGCGGTCCCGTAGCGGCGGCAGGGTCACCAGGGCGACCCGCAGGCGGTAGAAGAGGTCGCGGCGGAAGTCTCCGGCGGCCACCCGCTGCTCCAGGTCATGGTGGGTTGCCGCCACCACCCGCACGTCCACCTTGCGCGGCAGGCTTTCTCCCAGTCGCCGCACCTCCCCTTCCTGCAAGACGCGCAGGAGATTGCCCTGGGCGGAGAGGGGTAGATCACCGATCTCGTCCAGGAAGACGGTGCCGCCGCGGGCGGTCTCGAAGACTCCGGCGCGGTCCCGGTCGGCACCGGTGAAAGCCCCCCGCACGTGACCAAAGAGATCCGAAAGCACCAGATTCTCCGACAGAGCCGCGCAGTTGAGGGCAACGAAGGGACCCTCCCGACGGGGTGACAGATCGTGCACCCGCCGCGCCGCCAGCTCTTTGCCGGTACCGCTCTCCCCCTGAATGAGCACCGGCACCGGGCTGCCGGCGAGCCGCTCCAGCCGCTCCAGGGCTTCGCCCAAAGCCGGACTCTCCCCGACCATGCCGCCACGGCGCGAGCTGCGCCGCCGCCGAGGCGGCTCGAAGTCCCGCACCAGGACGGTGAAGAGAGCCGCCAGAGTCGGGTCCAGCGCCGTGGCCTGAAGCACCAGCCGGCCGCCGGGGAGCTCCGCTTCCGCAACTTCCGGCAAGGTTTCGGCAGCTTTCGCTGGCATCCCCCGGCCCGAACCCGAAGCCTTGATCACCAGGGCCGGCTCGCCCACGGCACCGTCCCGCCGCCACTCCAGCTGCGCCTCCGGATAACCCGCCGCGGTCAATAGCTGAGCCATCTCCTGGGCCGTGTCTTGAGGCTCCGAAGCCGCGGTGAGAGCCTGCCGTTGATAGGCTGCCAGAGCTTCCCAAGCACCATCGTCGGAGGCTTCCAACCGGGCTGCCGACGGAGCCGCCCCCAACCGGCGAAGGGTTCCCGCCGCCCGCCGGCGCAGCCGCACTGGCACGATTCCCGGGGAGGCCAGCTCCAGGTCCAGTATCAGCCGCGCCGCACGGAACTCTCCCAGCTCCTCCACCTCGTGCCAGCGGTCCGCGGCGGGAGGAGCTCCGGTGAGCACGTCCCGCCACAAACGACTCCCGGCCCCTGATTCCACAGCCTGTTCCAGCGCCCGTTCCCGCAGGCCCGCCTGCGCCCACAGCGCCGGCCGCTCTTCCGGCTCCAGCTCGTCCAGCGGCGGCGTGCCGCGCTCCAGCACCTGCGCCGCGGCCTCGGCGTCGCCGGCCAGCCCCAGCGCCCGGGCCAGCAGCATCTCCACCGCGTCCCGGCGCCAGCTGGAATCCTTGCTCTCCAGCTCGTCCAAGGTCTGGCGCAGGTGCGCCGCCGCAGCGGTAAAGCGCCCCTGCACCATCTCGTAGCGCGCCCATAGCTCGGCGTCCTGGATCGCCCCGCGCAAATTGCCCGCCAACCGATTCTCCGCGGTGCTGGCCTCGAGGATTTCCCGCACGCCCTTGAGCCGCCCCCGGCGCAGCCGTATCTCCGCCAGGTTGTAGAGGGTGAGGGTGGTGCGCCGCGGCCCCTGGCAGCTGCCCAGCAGACGCTGGGCGTGCAGAAAGGCGCGTTCCGAGCCGGCCAGATCTCCCAGTTGCGCCCGGCCGACCCCCAAATCGTTCCACAGACTGCCGGCCTCGAAACGGGTCAGACGGCGGCGATGGGGGCCCAACGCCTGAGCGAGGTGCTCCACCATGGTCTCGCCATCCCCCTGCGCCTGCGCCGCCAGAGCCTGGCCTTGGTGCCAGCGCCAGGCCCAACGAGCATCGTCCCGGAGGCCTCGGGAAGTCTCCAGACTCCGGGCCATGGCCTCGTCGTCACCACCGTCCCAGGCCGCCATGGCCGCTTCCAAGTGGGCGCGCTGGAGCCATCGCCCGCCGGCCTCCTCACCAGCTTCCAGCGGGCTCTGGAAGCTGGTGAGGATGATCAATATATATATAAAGAGGCGACTCGGTTGGCTTGTTTAAAGCGAAAAATTCCTTATTTAGATGTGTTTGAAAAATGGTTAAGTCGGGGCGAAAATTGGTGGAAATTACGTCTTTGTA
>JAXHTF010000194.1 GCA_034211275.1 Acidobacteriota bacterium | reverse complement strand
GTGACCACCAACGAAGAGCGCTCCCTCCCCGACGCGTTTCTGCGCCGTTGCATCGTGCACCAAATGCGCTTGCCCCGGGACCGTCAAAGCCTTTTCGAATGGCTCTTCCGCCGCGGGCGGGCGCACTTCCCCAAGCTTGACGACGAAGTGCTCAACCAGGCCGCCGAGATGCTCTGGGAGGACCGCAAGCGCTTCCTCGACTTGCGGCTGGCGGCGCCGGGAGGGGCCGAATACCTGGATCTGCTGCGCATCGTGCACGAGCGCGGTGAGGATCTTGACGAGCAGATGAAGCTGCTGGAGATCGTAGGAGACTTCGTGCTCAAAAAGCACCCCCAGGAGCGCCGGGATTGAGCGATTCAGGGCATCCTGGCCCCGAGGCCGCCACCGGTCGGGCGGATCTGCTGCGGGCCTGGCTCGACGGCGACGACGCGGGCCTGGAGCAGATGGCAGAGCTGCTGGGTTATGAGCGTCGTCCCCAGCGGCCTTCGGAAGATCTCTCCCAGCCAGATCTAGCATCGGTCCTGGCTTTGGAAGAAAAGAGTCGTGCCAATCTCGCTCCGACACCGGCGCCTCAATCCTGGCGTCCCATCCCCTTCTGGCGAGTGACGGCGGTGGAGTGGCGGGAGAAGATCGGCGACGAAGCGGAGAAAGAACGTCGAGAGAAGGCTCAAAGCCGGGATCGTGAGGCTGTCGAGCTGCTCCGCGAGCAAGATTTCGAGCCGGTGCCGCTGGCCAGGGGCGAGACGCCGCCGGAGCCTCTATCCATCGCCCCCTGGCCTCGGCTGCGCCGGCGGTTGGACCAGGAGCTGCGCACCATCCAGCGGCGCCGGGAAGTGGACGTGGATGCGCTGGTGCAGCGCTGGGCTCGGGGCGAGGTGGTCCAGCGCATGCCTCGCCGCCGGGGCCTCTTCCACGAGCGCGTGGCTCTGATCCTCGACGGCAGCTCCCGCCTCGGTCCGTTCCACACCGATCAATTGCGCCTGGCGGCGACGCTGGTGCGCTGGCTGGGGATGGATCGCCTACGCCTCCTCCCGCCCCCGGGGCATTCCACGCCCACGATGATGCCGGGGGAGGTAGTGCTCGCGGTGAGCGACCTGGGGACCTATGGGGGTGCGGGGGTTCGTGCCGAGTGGGAACGCTACGGCCGCAGCCTGCGGTCCCAGGGCGCACGTTTGCGGGCGCTGGTTCCCTGTCCGGCTGCCCGCTGGCCTGTGGGGGCCTTCGAGCTTTGGAACGCCATCGATTGGAGCGCGCCAGAGCGGCCCCGGCGACGACGACGGGCTCTTCCGACCCAGGAGATGGGGTCTGCGGCTACCCATGAGGAGGAGTCTTCAGAGCCCGATAGGTTGGAGTCTCTGCCGGCCTCGTCGAGTGCGGAGGCGGCTACTAGCTTTGGGGAGCCGCTAGGAAAAGACTCCAAGCTCCTCCAGAGCCTCCTGGCGGCGCTGTCGCCAGCGCTGAGAGTCGAGCCGGAGCTCCTCCGAGAGATCCGTCACGCCCTCGGTCCCGAGGCTGATCTGGCCTTGGAGGCGGAGGTTTGGGCTCACCCCCACGTGCAGGGTGCCGAGTCCGGAATCCTGGCCGTCCGGCCCGAGCAAAGTCCGCGCCTCCAGCGCCGCTTCGCCGAGCTCGACGGCGACACCAAGGCGGCGGTGGCGCTGGCGATCCTGCACTGGCATCGGCTGCTGCCGCCGGAGATCCTGCACGTGGAAATCGCTCACCTCCAGGCCGCCGGGGTGCCGAAGGAGGTGCTGGGGCGGGAGCGGGTGGCCGCCGCCGAGACCTGGTTTCGCCGTAGTGCTTTGACGCTCCGTCAGATCGCACCGCAAGGCTCGGCGGTCGGGGCCGGCCTCGATGCGTTCGCGCAGCGCCATGCCCGCAAAGCCCCAGCGGCGCTGTGGTCGCTTCCGGGTTATCGGGAGGCGTTGGTCTCGACGGTGCGGCTGCTGCGGCAGCGGCATTCGGACTTTCAACTGCCCGCGGGAGCGACTCCGGAGATGCTCGATGGGGACGATGGCCCTCCGCCGGAGCGCAAGCTCACGCTCTGGCAGGAGCCGGGCCGGCTGCGGGTTCTTCCCTTCGGTACCCCCGGCCAGGGGAGCCCGCTGGTGAACTTGCTGGCTCGGGAACCGCGGATTTCCGTTGGAATGGAGGACCAGCCACCGCGGGAGCTCGATTTCGATGCCGAAGATCCCTCGCTGGGTTGGCCGAAGCCTGTCTCTACCCTCGAAATCGTCACCGACGTTCACCGTGTTCATCTCAACGCGGGTCATCGGCCGGAGTGGGCGGTGGCTGCTGGGCGGGACCGCTATGGGTTCTGGGCGGCGTTTGAAGTGGAAGGACAGAAGAAGCAGGTCGCACAGCAGCGGATGCGGTGGATTCCGCCGGGCCGGTTTTGGATGGGGTCGCCGGAAAGCGAAGAAGGAAGATACGGCGACGACGAGGGGCCACGGCATTTGGTGGAGTTGTCGGAGGGGTTCTGGCTGGCGGAGACGCCGTGTACGCAAGAGCTCTGGGAGGCGGTGATGGAGAAGAACCCGAGCGAGTATCGTTCCGCCCGACGGCCGGTAGATTCGGTGAGCTGGGAGGACTGCCAGAAGTTCTGCGTACAGTTGAAGAAGAAGCGGAGGAAGCTGAGCTGCCGCCTGCCCACCGAGGCAGAGTGGGAATACGCATGTCGGGCAGGCACCGAGACGGCAACCTGGGTCGGGGATCTGGAGATCCTCGGCGAGCGCAACGCTCCTCTTCTCGATGACATCGGCTGGTACGGCGGCAACAGTGGGAAGAACTTCGACTTGGAGGAGGGCTTAGACTCTTCGAACTGGAAAGAGAAGCAATACGAGCACACTAGGGCAGGAACTCGAGAGGTCGGTCTGAAGGATCCGAATCCATGGGGGCTCTACGACATGCTCGGGAACGTCTACGAGTGGTGCAGTGACCACTGGCAGAATCGCTATGACGCGAAGCCCCAGGTGAATCCTTTGGGACCCGAGGAGGGCGCGGATCGCGTGTACCGCGGTGGCTCCTGGTTCTCGCACGCGCAGGATGTGCGTGCGGCGTACCGCGTCTGGTACCACCCGGGCTTTCGCCGCCTCAACCTGGGCTTCCGCCTGGCCCTAGGTCAGGGGCGCGGAGCGCCGGCGGCGGAGCCGCTGGGGGAGTTCGGCCGGGGGCAGGGACGGACGGGGGCTTGAATGAAGCGTAGTAGCGCTCCCCCCACCCCCCACCCCATCGATCAAGGCCACCCTCCCGACTGGGCGGTGGAATGGGGAGAAGACCGCTACGGAGTGTTCGCAAGCTTTGAGGTGGAAGGCGTGCCGCAGCGGCTGCGGTGGATTCCGCCGGGACGGTTTTGGATGGGGTCGCCCGAACACGAAAAGGGCCGCTGGGATGATGAAGGCCCTCGGCACTTGGTAGAGCTGACGGAAGGCTTCTGGCTGGCAGAGACTCCGTGCACCCAGGCGCTGTGGCAAGCGGTGATGGGAGAGAACCCAAGCCGGTTTCAGTCACCGCAGTGGCCGGTGGAGCAGGTGAGCTGGGAGGACTGCCACCGCTTTTTCGAGGCTGTAGAAGAGAAGGAGCCGAGGTTGAAGTGCCGGCTGCCCACGGAAGCGGAATGGGAGTATGCGTGCCGGGCGGGGACCGAGGGTGCGACGTGGGCGGGAGATCTGGAGATTCTAGGAGCGAACAACGCACCGCTTCTTGATGACATCGCCTGGTACGGCGGCAACAGCGGGAAGGGCTTCGACTTGGAGGGCGGCGTTGATTCTTCGGATTGGCCGGAGAAGCAATACGACCATACCGAAGCCGGAACTCGAGAGGTAGCGCTGAAGGAGCGCAACCCCTGGGGCCTGTACGACATGCTAGGGAACGTCTTCGAGTGGTGCAGCGATTGGAAGGAGGAGTACCCTTCCGAGTTGCAGGTGAATCCTGCGGGCTCGGAGCGGGGCGCGCATCGCGTGCTCCGCGGTGGCTCCTGGCGCTCGTACGCGCAGTCCGTGCGTGCGGCGTCCCGCTACTGGAGCCACCCGGCCGCTCGCAGCGACCACCTGGGCGTCCGCCTGGCCCTAGGTCAGGGGCGCGGAGCGCCGGCGGCGGAGCCGCTGGGGGAGTCCGGCCGGGCGGCCGGGGTGCGGAGAGCGAGGGACGAGCCGGAGCCCCCGGGGGCCGGGGCGGACGGGGGCGGTGGGGGGGAGGTGGCGCTGCCACAGTCGGGACCGCGTGGATTCCCGCGTTCGCGGGAATGACGGGGTGGTGATGGAGGCGTTGGTTTTTATAGTTGGTGTAGATGGTGGCTGCAGCCCCGCGAGGGGTTGAAACCTCCTCGCTATTCTATCTCGCCCCTGTCGGGGGCGACTCCCCCGCCCTCGACGCTGGAGCGTCTCCCCCGGCTCCGACGCTGGAGCATCGGAGCGAGTTTTCTCCCGGGGGTGATTCCCCTGGGAGCGCCGGCCGCTGGCCGGCTCCGGGGTGGGTGGGGGTGGCGTCCTCCGGAACGGAGGCCGCTATGGAGTAGCGAGGGGTTTGAACCCCTCGCGGGGGTTCCCGCTCGCTGCGCCCTTGCGCGGCGCGCCCCCGCCCCCGACGCTGGAGCGTCTCCCCTCGGCTCCGACGCTGGAGCATCGGAGCCAGCCTGCGCCGGACTATCGATCCCACCCCGCCCCATTTCGCGGTAATCTCCCAGGACCATGTCCCCGCTACCCGTCCTTCAGGACAAAGACTCCAAGCCCCCGAAGATCGCCCGCTCCCGGACCGCCAAGTGGCGGGCGGGGGTGTTGGTGTTGGTGCACTTGGTGATCGCGGCGCATATTGCCCATTGGTTGATGACAGGGTCGTCGGTGACGCCGGTGGAGCCTTCGGAGGCGATGGCGTTCTCGAAGGGGAATATGGTCAATGCGGGGTTGATCTTCTTCGCGGCGACGATTCTATTGACGGCGGTGTTCGGGCGGTTTTTTTGTGGTTGGGCGTGCCATCTGGTGGCGCTGCAGGATCTTTGCCGGTGGTTGTTGGGGAAGGTGGGGATCAAGCCGGCGCCGTTGCGGTCGCGGGTGTTGCTGTGGGTGCCGCTCCTCGCCTTCGTCTACATGTTCCTGTGGCCGGTGGCGTATCGGTTGTGGATCGGGGATTCGTTTCAGCATCTGGGCTTCGAGATGACCACCTCGGAATTCTGGGCCACTTTCCCGGGGTGGGTCGTCGGCGGGCTGACCTTTCTGACTTGCGGCTTCGTCATCGTCTACTTCCTGGGCGCCAAGGGCTTTTGCACCTATGCCTGCCCCTACGGCGCCATCTACGGGCTGGCGGACAAGGTGTCGCCGATGCGCATTCGGGTCACCGACGCCTGCGCCGGCTGTGGGCATTGCACGGCGGTGTGCTCGTCCAATGTGCGGGTGCACCAGGAGGTGCGGGATTACGGGATGGTGGTGGATCCGGGGTGCATGAAGTGCATGGACTGCGTGAGCGTGTGCCCCAACGATGCGCTCTACTACGGCGCCGGTCCCATCAGCCTGGGGGCGAAGCCGCGGGTGGAAGAGCCGCGGCGGCAAGGCCCGCAGCTTTCCTGGGGGCAGGAAGGCGTGCTGGCGGTGGCCTTTGCGGCGGCGTTTTTCACCTTCCGCGGGCTCTACGGAGCGGTGCCGTTCCTGATGTCGCTGGGGCTGGCGGCGGTGTTGGCGTACCTGACGCTCTTCGCGGTGAAGCTGGCGTCGCGGCGGGCCATGGCGTTCCGTGGCTGGCGGCTGAAGCGGGAGGGCAAGCTGCTGCCGGCGGGGTGGGTGGTAGTGAGCCTTCTGGGCGTGGTGGGGATTTTCTGGGTCCATAGCGCGGTGGTGCGGGGGCACGCGGCGCTGGGGGAGCGGGCGTACCGCTCAGCGGCGCCGTGGCGGACGGCGTTGGATGTCACCGCGCCGGTGCCGGCGGTGGGGTCGGCGGAGCGGGAACGGGTGCTGGACGCTCGGGATCATCTGATCAAGGCACAGAACTGGGGCTTGGTGAAGTCGCCGACGACGGCGGCGAAGCTGGCCTATTTGGAGATGCAGGCGGGGTTCTCCCGCGAGGTGGAGGCCCACGCCGAGGAAGCGCTGGCGGGGGGGGAGGATGCGGCCTCCATGGAGCAGCTGCTGGCGCGGGTGGCCTGGTCCCGGGGGGAAGAGGCGCGGGCGAAGGAGGCCTATCGGCGGGCGCTGGAGGCGGCGCCGGAGAGACCCGGGGCGTATGTGAATCTGGGCATTCTGCTGGGGCAGAGCGGCGACCTGGCGGGGGCCGGGGAGGTGTTGGAAGAAGGCCTGCGGCGGGCGCCAGCGACCCCCAGCCTGACCTACAACGCCGGCCTGGTGAAGGCCATGACTGGCGACGTGGACGGCGCCGTGGCGCGCTTCCAGGCGGCACTGGAAGCGCAGCCGGAGCTGCGGGAGGCGCGGGAGAATCTAGCGGGCGTGCTGGCCTCGGCGGGGCGCTTCGAGGCCGCGGTGGAGCAATTCCGCATCGCTCTCGCCCAAGCCCCGGAGGATGTAGAGACGCGCTTCCTGCTGGCCCGGGCCCTTCTCGGCGCGGGCTCTTCGGCGGCGGCGGCGGCGGAGCTGCGGGAGGTGCTGCGGCGCTCGCCGGGGCATGCGGGGGCGGAGCAGCTGCTGCGGCAGGTGGAGGCGCGGGAGTAGCCTCACACCGACGATTCTGCACTCTCAACAGCTCTTGGGCTACAATCCCAAGGCGACCGGACGATCAACTCTGCGGAGCAGACCGCAGCTTTCACGCGGGAGGACGGAGATGGACGAGAAGCCTCAAAAGATTTGGCGCCGCTTCAGGATTGGAATTTGCTGCGCTTTGGTCCTGGCGGCGGTGGCGGGGGCCATGCTGTGGTCCGGTGGAGCGGATGCCGGCCCCGGCCGGAGCGGGCCGGACGTCACGGTGCTCTATCTCACCAGCGTGGCCAACAACGGCGTCTCCGGCGGCGTGCGCGGCTATAGCGTCGGCACCACCTCGTGCAATATCGGTAACGAGCCGCTGTGGTGGTGCAACGACGCTGGCGATACCTTTTGCGACGTCAACCAGCACCCGGTCATCGCCCAGAATCTCTATCGGCTCAAGGACGGCCGCTTTGAGCAGCTGGGGATGAGCTGGCTCAAGCACGGTTTCTTCTCGGTCAATTCTTCCGACTCCACCTGCGGCTCCAGCTGCCAGTCGCCGCCCCATGGCGGGGACCAGCTGGGCGTGGGCTGCACCGATCCCTACGGCTCCGGGCTCAACGGTAGCCGGCCCCTGGGCATGCGCTCGGAGGTCAACGGCGCCACCGGCGAGTTCCCCTATCCCTACACGACCGTGGGGCACAGCGGCGTCAACCAGTGGATCCAGGTGAAGGAGAGCGAGGTCGATCCGGCTCAGAACACCGGCGCCCGGTATTGGGTCGAGGGCCACTACATCGCCGCCGACGACGCCGAGGCGGGGAATGCTCTGAACAACGCCTCCCACCGCGAGGTGCTGGTGAGCGGTGCGAATTTCGACCTGCAGGTCACCGGCCCCACCATCTGGCAGGAACCGGCCATCTCCGCCTGGCAGGCGGTGGATCCGACGGTGCAGATGATGAACATCGATGTGCCGACGCCTCTGGGCGGCCTGGCGGGTTCCATCACCGAGCGCTTCCACGTGGCCCGCAAGGTCACCGACACCGCCGGCGGATTCCATTACGAGTATGCGATCCACAACCACAACTCGGACCGCAGTGCCAACCGCTTCCGGCTGGAGTTCCCGGTCGATACGGTGATCAGCAACGCCGGCTTCCGGGACGTGCCCCATCACTCCGGCGAGCCCTATGACGCCAACGATTGGGTGGTCACCATCGACCAGGCGGCGGGGACGGTGACCTGGGAGACCGACGATCACGCCGTCAACGCCAACGCCAACGCCCTGCGCTGGGGCACGATGTTCACCTTCTGGGTGGACGCGGAGGAGTCGGTGCGGGCGCACCGCCTGGACTTCTTCAAGCCCGGCACGCCGGCGGGGGTGTATTTCACCTTCGGTGGTGGCAGCGAGCCCATCTTCATCGACGACTTCGAGTCCGGCAATGCCAACAGCTGGACGGATGTCTTCCCCTGATGGGTTCTGGCTCTGAGCTATAGACCTCACCCCTACCTCGGGTGAGCCGAATCGAAGAAACAGCGCGCCTTCCCGGCAACGGGGAGGCGCGTTTCGTTCATGGGTAGCTCGAAGCGGGCCGGGTGACCCATCCCTCGGGGCCGATGACCAGGTCGCGGTGGCGCTGGGGGTCGTCCGAGGGCTGCCATTGGTGGGCCTCGTAATTCCTTAGATCCTGGTGCTCCAAGACGCCGTCGGCGCCGGCGCTGGCGAGGCGGTAGTCGCTGCACAGCAACGCCCTCTCTGTGGAGTCGTCTTCAGGTCCGGAGGGCGCCGCCTCCGGGGGCCAGCATTGGTAGGTGAAGGCTCGTTCCCAGCCGTCGCTGGCAGCCATCGAGGGGGCCTCGGCCACGGGGCCGGCGCCGGAGAGCATCTCCACCAGCTGGCCGGTGTCGGAAGCGGCGGGATAGTAGCCTTCCACGGCGTGGAAGCGGTCCAGGGCGTCGGCGACGGTGCGCAGGTCCGCCAGGGAGCGTTTTTGCTTGGCCAGGCTCAGGGCGTCGACGAAGTTGGGGATGAGGAGGGCGGCGAGGATGCCGATGACGGAGATGACCAAGAAGAGCGCTGCCGCTGCGCCGAGGATGATCAACGGGATGGAGATGGGGTTGGACTGGGCTCTCGGCGTGGGGTAGGCGGCGGGGGTGGAGGCTGAAGAAGCCGCGGCGGGCGCCGCAGCGGTGCCGTGGGTGGAAGTGCCGGCGACGGCACTGCTAACGGGGGCGCCGCAGCGGGGGCAGAAGCGGGCGTTGCCGCCGGAGGGTAGGGGAGCGCGGCACTCGTTGCAGCTTCCCGCAGCGCCGGCGGGGGCGGAGCGGCGGCTGCGCCGGAGGAAGAAGACCACTCCCACCACCAGTCCCACCGCTCCCAGGAACATCACCAGCAGGAAGCCGCAGCCGATGGCCGCCGCGACATCGTCGGAGATCTCCGGCTCCGAGGTCTGACCGTCTCCGAGCAGATAGAGGGAGTAGCCGCTGTTCTCGCCGACGACGCCGAGGGCCTGGACGTAGCGTTGGAGGTAGTTCGGCGGGACCCGGTCGGCGACGGTCTGAAGATCGTAGACCAGCTCGATGCTGTGGGATTCGACGGTGGAGCTGACCTGGTAGGTGAACCAGGGGTTTTCCTCGACCACCTCCACCGGGTCGAAGTCCCACCTGCGGAGGGTGCGCAGGTCGATGATCTCGCGGACTTCCAGACCCTTCGGAAGGTGCAGTGGGGCCGTGCGCTCCAGCCGTGCCGGCTCGGTCAGTCTCGAGCCGACGGTGAGGGGCAGGAGGTCACAGGTGGTGCCGGCCTCGTCCGGCTGCCAGCAGTCGAGGATGCGGTAGCGCTCGAAGATCTTCAACCGGTTGGCGTCGCGGTCGTCGGACACCCGCAGCGGCCTCAGGGGCTCTACGGTGCGCTCACCGGAGGTGTAGAACTCGACGTAGCTGTCCTGGATCTCTTCCAGGGAGTAGGAGTCGAGCTCGGCCCGCTGGCTCTCCGCCTGGGCTCCCTCGAAGGTGGTGACGATGTCGACGACGAGATCGTCCTGGGCGAGGTCGAGCTCATAGGCGTGGTGGACTTCCCGGCGGCCGGGGCGGGAGTGGTGCTCGGGCAGGACGGTGGGGGCGGTGACGCCGGGGCGTAGCTCGAGGGCGGTGCGGTAGCGGGGGAAGTAGAGGCTGTCGAGATCGCCGCCTTGGAGCTCCAGGGTGGGGTCGACCCAGAACACTCCCTGGGGAAGCCGGGCCACCGTCACCACGTGATCGAAGACCAGCGGCGAGGGGTGGAAGCGCCGCAGGTCGGGTCCGGAGCTGTTCACCAAGGCCGGCCAGGCTTCGATGCCGAGGCTGTCCAGCAGGGTGATGAGCAGGCGGGTTTTGTCCTTGCAGTCGCCGTAGCGGCGGCGGGCGATGTCCGCCACGTCGTGGGGAGCGTGGGAGTGGTGGCCGAGGAGGATGCCGAAGTAGCGGACCTCGTCCTGGACCCAGCGGCTGGCGGCGAGGAAGCGGCCCTCCGCCGCCACGGCGTCGAGGTGGGAGGCGCCGGAGGGGCCCCGATGATCGAGGGCGATGGTCTTCCACACCTCCCGGAGCTCTTCCGGCAAGGCCTGGGGTAGGTAGAGCTCGCGCCCCCAGGCGGAGACTTGCTCCCAGCTGTCGAATTGGCTCACCTGCACCAGCGGCAAGGGCTCGTGATCCGGCGGGGTGTCTTCGTCCACCGGCACCGCGGCCACGTCCCGGCGGTGCCAGATTAGCTCCTGCCAGCGGCCGCGGCGCACCTTCTCCGGCTCCTCGTCGGTGCCCTGGAGACGGTAGTGCAGGGGCTCCCCGGTGGGGGCTCGGAGGCGCACCCGGAGCTCCGCCACCGGGATGCTGTAGCCGAGATAGAAGGATGCGGCGTAGCGCTCGCCGAGGATGGGGTTGCGCCCCTCCAGGGTGTAGGAGAAGCGCACCAGGTCCCCGACTCGCACGTCCTCCAACAACAAGAGCAGGCTGAGGCGCTCGTCGTAGAGGCGGCGGCTGAGCTCGGACTCCCGTTGCAGCACCGAGCCCTGGGCGGAGGCCAGGCGATCGGTCCATGCGCCGTCCCGATAGACGTCGAGGTGATGGATGCGCAACCGTTGATGCCGTGGATCGAAGACCACTTCCCATTGGGCGGCATCCTGGAGGCCGGCTTGGGTGAGGACCTCCACCACCAGCGAGCTGTAGATGCTGCTGTCCGTGCCCTGCAGCAAGACTTGATCGTCGCTGATGCGGTAGGCGAGGGCGGAGGAGTCTCCCGCCGTCGCCGGTGCCGGCGGATCTTCGAGCACCTCGACCCAGGTCGGTGGGGGGCTCTGGGTCAGAGCCGGGTGCTGGGGGAGCGCGGCTCCTACGGGGAGGGCACCCACGACTGAGCACAGGAGGAAGATTCCGGCGGATAGCAGCCCGAGGGCGGCTGAGGTTCGGGGCATCGATGAGCTCATCGAGTCTCCAGGGAGGTAGCGGGTTGGGAAACCTCTATCTTATGCCGTTTGCTGGTGCAGGGGGGGGGGAGAGGCGGGGGTGATTCCCGAAGCTTGCTACGGTGCCCGCTGTTGGCTCTGCGATCCCGAACGGTAGCAGTGAGGAGCCTCGTCAATTCCTGTACAGAACTTGTGATAACAAGACAAGAATTGTCGGTAGGCTTGACTTTGTAATAACAGCATGTCAATATTGATTAATATTTTTCCGCGCTGAGGGCTCCACTTCTCATCTGATTTCGCCGGGATCGATCCCGGAAAGGAGTGTGAGGAGTATGTCTGGCCTGCAGCTGAACACCACCTATATCAATCCCAACGTCGAGGCGTTCTTCTACCGGATGAACGACGAGCAGGGGCAGGGTCTGGAAGACCTCCTCTCGCTCTACTCCCCCCGCGGTCCGCTGCGCAAAGTGGTGACCTATTTCGGTCCCGCTGGCGGCATGCCCATCCATGTGGGCCACAGCGAGTACTACGATTTCGATTACATGCTCCGGCGCATGACCGGCCTGTCGGCCCTCGACAGCGGGCTCTCCCAAAGCCTCTTCGCCGGCGGCAAGGGCGACGACATTCCCCATATGTTCGTCTCCAGCCTGGGTGAGGCAGTGGAGCGGGTGCTCGGCTCCCTGGCGGTGTTCGAGAAAGGCGAGGAGATCCTTTACGACACCTACAAGGGCATGATGAAGCGGGGCTATGACTGCATGGGCCCAGGGGATATTCCACTCTTCGCCGAGGAGCAATACGAACGCGGGACGGTCTACTACGACCGCTTCACCGAGGACAGCTTCTTGGGCTGGATCGAGGGCGAGCAGCTGATCAGCGGTCGCAAGGTGTGGATGCCGGTGCAGATGGTGGCGATGTTCTACTCCCTGCGCCCGGACGAGGACATGGTGGGCTATTCCACCAGCGGTGGGTTGGCGAGTCACATCACCCGCCGGGAGGCCCTCTTCCACGGCATTACCGAGCTCATCGAGCGCGATGCGGTGAATCTGCGGTGGGTTTCCAACATGTCTCCGGATCTCATCGAAATCGATCGCGCACCGATCCTGCCGGGGCTGCAACGGCTGATGGACTCAGGCAAGGGCATTCCCGGGGACTTCGGCTTCTATCTACAGACCGCGGACATCCCGGAGGTACCGGTGGTGACGGTGCTGCAGGTCTGCCCGTGGCTGAAGAAATGGGCCTACTACTCCGGCGGCGGCGTCAATCTGGACATCGATTCGGCGATGCTCCAGGCCCTCACCGAGTTCGGCCAGTCGGAGCGCAGCCTGCGCCTGGCCCAGACGGCGCCGGAGCGCGGCTTCGCCTACGGAGTGCGGCGCATGTTCGACGTGCCGGAAGACACGCCGGTGAGCCAGATCGACATCTTCTTCAAGATCATCGCCTACTACGGCTACCCCAGCAACGTCGCCAAGATGGGCAAGTACATGAAGGGGGAGACCAAGATCCCCCTGTCCTCTCTGCCCAGCGACCCGGACTCCACCGACGTCCAGCGCTTCGATGCCCTGGTGGAGGTGCTCAAGGAGCACAAGATCGACCCCATCGTCTTCGACTTCACCCCGCCGCAGATGAAGCGGGTGAAGCTGATGAAGGTCTACATCACCGAGCTCGCGCCCCCCTACCTGCACTCCAAGCCGTTGCTGGGCTCCGAGCGCTTCTACGAGATGCCCAAGAAGCTGGGCTTCCGCTCGGACCGACTGAAGTTCGACGACCTTCGAACCGAC